>JANMCD010000300.1:0-4919 GCA_031360905.1 Novosphingobium sp. | reverse complement strand
GCGGGCGCGCATTGGCTTCGTCGTTGGCGGCATCAGCGACTGGGTCATCGCGCGGCGTTTCATCGCGGGACACCGAGATGGCTGGCGGCAGCAGGGCGGGATCGAGACTGCGCGGCTCATCCTCGTTACCGGCCTGTTCGGTCGGCGCATCGCGCAGTGGGCGACGGTCATCGCGGCGGGGCCTGAGCCCGCGCCCGCCAGTGCCACGGTTTTCGCGCACGAAGGGGTTTTCGGGCGGTTCGAAAGATGTTGCGCTGTCTTGCGCATCATTGCTGACTTCGTTGCCGGTCTGAGCATCTTCGACTGGCTCCTCACGCTGCGCTTCGGCACGCTGAACCCGCTCTGGACGTTCGATCCGCTCCGGACGTTCGGGGCGTTCCGGCCGCTCCATGCGCTCAGCACGTTCGGTGCGATTGTATTGCGGCCGCTCGTAAGACTGATACTCTTGGTCCGCACCATATTCGGACGCATCCTCGCCCTCTTCGCGGTCGCTGTCGCCCTCCTGCCAGCGCTCATCGCGCCGGGGCGTACGCTGATCGTCCAGGCGCACGCGGGTGTCGGCAATGACGCGGAAATAATGGTCCGCGAACTGGAGGTAAGTTTCCTCCTGCACCCGGTCGCCATTGAGATGCGCATCATGGGCCAGCTTGCGATATTTCTCAAGCATCTGCGGCGCATTGCCGCGTGCACGGCTGTCGATCCGGTTCAATTGCTGACCGCCGCCCTGCGGACGGTTACTTCCGCGGCCGCGGCGCCGATTGTTGTTGCCACGATTATTGTTGTTATTGTTATTGTTATTCAAGGGTGTGTGTTCCTTAACCCCTGACTGCCGCCCGGCACAGTACCGGCTGACTGTCGCTTGGTGCTCCCCCGGCCCACTAAGGTGGAACCGACGTCCAGACATCTGCGCCCCGTTACATGGCCGGCTGGCCCTGTGCGTGTGCAAATGCTGGAGTTAAGCCGGCCAACGGGAAGCGTGCATCCATCGGCTAGCTAGCCATTAGACTTACCCGCCATGCCGCCAAAAGAAAAGCAAAAACTTGGCGGCGGTTCCGTCCGAACTGAAACAAATGCGGCCGTGACCGTCGCCAGCGATCAAGCCGATCCGATCAGCGCGCAACTGTGCGGCTGAGGCTCGCGGTGTCGAACAGATATCCGTTGTAGATCGCCCGCGCGATCTCGGCAATGCGGCTGTCGCGGTGCGGTTTGCCGCCTTGACCAGTCACATAGATCGCCAGAGCCACGACGCGGCCGTCGGGCATTTTGATAATGCCGATGTCGCTAGCGGTATTGGCCAATGTCCCGGTCTTGTGAGCAATGCTGACACCAGGCAACAGCCCTGGGATGCGGCGCTTGCCCGTCTCGCAGCGCGCCATCGCATCGAGGATGACTGCGCGGCTTTCCGGCCTGAGCCATTGCCCGCGGTGCAGGCCGGCCAGCAGGCGAACCATCGCCATCGGCGTGGTGCTGTCTCTCGGGTCGATCGTCGTGGCGGGATTGACGGCGCCATCGTCGCGCACCAGCGTAGCGATATCGCGATCAAGCCGAACTCCGGCGAGGCCCGCGCGGCGAAGCCAGTCATTCACCGCCTTGGGGCCGCCGACTGCGGCGAGCAGCGCGTCCGTCGCCGGATTACTGCTTCGGGTCAGCGCTAGATCGATCAGCCCCTGCGCCGAAATATACATGCCCGGGCGCACCGGGGCCACCGGGCCGGCGAATTTACGCGATGCTACCGGCACCATCAGGGGCAGTTGGTCGGTGAGCTTGTAGCGGCCGGAATCGACCATTTCCAGGAAGGTCGCGGCAATGGCGACCTTGCTGGTGCTGGCCATGGGAAACGGCTGGTCGCCCAGAACGGCTACGCTGCGGCCGCTTGCGAGATCGAACGCGGCCACGCCAATGCGGCCTTGGCCGGCACTGGCGAGCTGGAGAATTTGTGATTGAAAAGGATCGTCATATGCGGGCTGAACCTGAACCCGCGCCTGAGTTCCAAACGTGCGATCGAAGGAAGCGCCAATATCGGTGGCATCGGCAGCGATCGAAGAGGCCGGAACTATCGCGAAGGATGCCGCAAGCGCGACCGGAGCAAGCGCTAATTTCAACAGATGTCTGATGGAAACCCTCATGGCAATGGGCATGGTATGTGGTTCATGCTTAGAATCCCCTTAACGGCGAGGAATAACGCGGCATGATTTTATCGCAAGGGCAGTAGCGACGAAACGCCGCATAGCTACGGGCAGCTGTGAAATCTGTCCCAAAATCAAAGCGTAGGCCAGAACAAGGTTAACAGCGCCGCCGCCCTCCACCCCAATCTGCGATGTGTGCATTCTGTGCATTGGTCGTTCGCTTAATCCCTTTGCAGAATCGGGTTCGGCTATCCGCGTTGGCGTGCGCATCGGTCGCAGCATACCTTCAGAGAGCACTATAACGCGCGACTCGCCAAAAGTGTTCCATGCTTCGTGCGGATCAAGCTCTCATCGAAAATATGCAGTTTGACTGGGGTCCAGCTGCCCTGCCGCCACCACCGCCAATGCGAAGGGCCGGGAAGATTGCTCTTCCCGGCCCCAAGTGTGCTTTGCGGTTGGCTTGGACTTAGAAGTCCATTCCGCCCATTCCGCCCATTCCGCCGCCGGGCATGCCGCCCATGGACGGCTTGTCGTCGGGCCGGTCGCTGATCGCGGCTTCGGTCGTGATCAACAGACCGGCGACCGAGGCTGCGTCCTGCAGGGCGATGCGCACGACCTTGGTCGGGTCGATCACACCGTTCGCAACGAGGTTCTCATAAACGTCGGTCGCGGCGTTGAAGCCCTGGGTTTCGTCGTTTTCGCGAAGCAGATTGCCGGCAACCACCGCACCGTCATGGCCGGCATTCTCGGCGATCTGGCGCAGCGGTGTCTGGATCGCCTTGCGGACGATGTCGATGCCGCGGGTCTGATCATCGTTGGCACCCTTGAGGCCGTCAAGCGCCTTGGTGGCATAGAGCAGTGCCGTGCCGCCGCCCGGGACGATGCCTTCCTCCACCGCAGCGCGGGTGGCGTGGAGAGCGTCGTCGACGCGGTCCTTGCGCTCCTTCACTTCAACTTCCGAAGCGCCGCCAACCTTGATCACGGCAACACCGCCAGCCAGCTTGGCCAGACGTTCCTGCAACTTCTCGCGGTCATAGTCGCTGGTCGTCGTTTCGATCTGCGAACGGATCTGCTCAACCCGGCCCTTGATGTCGTCGGCCGAACCATTGCCATCGACGATGGTGGTATTGTCCTTGTCGATGGTGACGCGCTTGGCCTGGCCGAGCATGCTGACCGTTACGCTTTCAAGCTTGATGCCGAGGTCTTCCGAGATCATCTCGCCGGCGGTCAGCGTGGCGATGTCGCCCAGCATGGCCTTGCGGCGATCGCCAAAGCCGGGCGCCTTGACGGCAGCAACCTTGAGGCCCCCGCGCAGCTTGTTGACCACCAGGGTGGCCAGCGCTTCGCCTTCGATGTCCTCGGCGATGATGAGGAGCGGACGGCCGCTCTGCACCACGGCTTCGAGAATCGGCAGCATCGCCTGCAGGTTCGACAGCTTCTTCTCGTGGATCAGGATGTAAGGGTTTTCCAGCTCGACGGTCATCTTGTCGGGGTTGGTGACGAAGTAGGGCGAGAGATAGCCGCGGTCGAACTGCATGCCTTCGACGACATCGAGCTCAAACTCGAGGCCCTTGGCCTCTTCGACGGTGATCACGCCTTCCTTGCCGACCTTTTCCATGGCTTCGGCGATCTTTTCGCCAACTTCGGTATCGCCATTGGACGAAATGATGCCGACCTGGGCAATCTCCGACGATCCGGAAACCGGCTTGGACCGCTTTACCAAATCCTCTACCACCTTGATCACGGCGATGTCGATGCCGCGCTTGAGGTCCATCGGGTTCATCCCGGCGGCGACCGAAGTCATGCCCTCGCGCACGATCGCCTGGGCAAGTACGGTGGCGGTGGTAGTGCCGTCACCGGCCTGGTCGTTGGTCTTCGAGGCGACTTCGCGCAGCATCTGGGCACCCATGTTCTCGAACTTGTCCTTGAGCTCGATTTCCTTGGCGACGGTGACGCCGTCCTTGGTGATGCGGGGTGCGCCGAAACTCTTGTCGAGCACGACATTACGGCCCTTGGGGCCCAGTGTGACCTTCACCGCATTGGCGAGGATGTCCACACCAGCGAGAATGCGTTCGCGCGCGTCGCGCGAAAAGCGTACGTCCTTGGCAGCCATTGTTCGTTTCCTTTTGAATTCAGATGTGTGGGAATGACAATCAGGTGTCGATCAGCCTCAGCCGACGATTCCGAGAATGTCGCTTTCCTTCATGATCAGCAGGTCTTCGCCACCAACCTTGACTTCGGTGCCGGACCATTTGCCGAACAGCACACGGTCGCCGGCCTTGACGTCGAGCGGCGTGACTTTGCCTTCTTCCGAGCGTGTGCCCGTACCGATCGAGACGATTTCGCCCTCGGCCGGCTTTTCCTTGGCGCTGTCGGGGATGATAATACCGCCGGCGGTCTTTTCCTCGGCCTCGATGCGGCGGACCAGCACGCGGTCGTGCAGCGGACGGAAACTCATGGGATTCTCCCTTTTTCCAATAAACAGGATGGGTTGGCACTCACAGGGTGCGAGTGCCAGCGGGGCGCATATGGGTGGGCGTTCATCTGCCGTCAAGCGGGGTCTGGCGGAAAAACTTTCTGGTCGACCCGATAATGCTATTTAGCCAGGACCAGTTGCAGCCGCTCTCGCCAGTGCCAGCGCCAGGTGAGTAACGCCGCTACCACGACCAGCCCGACCGCCAGCCCGATCCATACGCCGACGCCGGCGAGTGGTGTAGCAAGTCCCAGCGCCGCGGCGGTGCCGAAACCGGGCAGCCAATAGCCGAACAGGGCAATTCCCATCGGCATGCGTGC
>JANMCD010000290.1:0-5557 GCA_031360905.1 Novosphingobium sp. | reverse complement strand
CTTATTCATCGACGAGCGTGAGCGGATCGTCACCATCGAAGATTCGGCCGAATTGCAGCTGCAGCAGGATCATATCGTGCGGCTGGAGACGCGGCCGTCCAATCTCGAAGGCCGCGGCGAGGTTTCCCAGCGCGATCTGGTCAAGAATGCGCTGCGCATGCGGCCGGACCGGATCATCATCGGCGAGGTCCGCTCGGGCGAAGCCTTCGACATGCTGCAGGCGATGAATACGGGCCATGACGGATCTATGACCACTGTTCACGCCAACACCCCGCGCGATGCGCTGACCCGCATCGAGCAGATGATCGGAATGAGCGGCATCGATATCTCGCCCCGTTCGGCCCGCGCGCAGATCGCCTCGGCGATCAATGTCGTGGTCCAGGTGGCGCGCATGGTCGATGGCCGCCGCCGGGTTGTCAGTCTGTCGGAAGTGACCGGGATGGAAAGCGACACCATCACCATGCAGGAAATCTACCGCTACAAGATCACCGGCCGCGAGGAGGATGGCACCGTCCTCGGCCAATTCGAGGCGACCGGCATTCGGCCCAAGCTGCTGTCCGAAGCGGCGGCATATGGCATCAATCTGTCGGCGGAGCTGTTCCGTCCTGAAGCAAGGCTGGGCTGACGTGTTCGATCTTATCGTCCGTCTCTTGATTCTGGTGGCGATTTTCGCCTCGATCTTTCTGCTGTCGCAGCTGTTCCTCGGCGCTGCCTGGCAAAACCGGGCGCGCTTTGCCGCGGTCAACCGCCGTTTGCAGATGATCCGCGAAGGCACCGACCGCGAGGAGATCATCGCCCGGTTGCGCAAGCATGCGCCCAGCGATTTCGCCCAATATCCGCCAGTCGTCGCCGGCTTGTTGCAGTCGGTCCAGCGCGTGCTGTTCGCCGCGGCGGTGCCTTACAGCTTTGCGCAGGTGCTGGGCGTGATGGGCGTGGCCTTCCTAGTCGTCTTCGTCGTCATGCTGGTCGCGGTCAGTTATGCCGGGCTGTTGCTTGGTCCGGGCGTCGTGCTGATGCTGTTCATCCTCGCCGCCGCAATCGCCATTGCCCTGCCGATCCTGGTGATGAGCCGGATTGCGCAGAACCGGCGCAAGCGCATCGAACAGCAGTTTCCAGTCTCGCTTGATGTCTTCGTCCGCGCCCTGCGCTCGGGCCACCCGGTTGCCGCGGCGATCGATCTGCTGACCCGGGAAATGGACGACCCAATTGGCAGCGAATATGGCCTCGTTTCCGATGAGATCGCTTATGGGGCGGATTTGACCGATGCCATAGCCGGGATGGCGGAACGCTGGGATCTCGACGACATGCGCATGTTCGTCGTCTCGCTGACGGTGCAGATGGAAACAGGCGGCAACCTCGCCGAAATCCTCGAAAATCTGTCCGATGTCATTCGCCAGCGCGCCAGCCTCTACATGAAAGTGCGCGCGCTGAGCTCCGAAGGCCGCATGACCGGGTGGATGTTGACGGTACTGCCCATCGTCACATTTGTCGGGATGTTCATGGTCAATCCCGGGTTTTATCTTAACGCCGCGAGCGATCCCATCTTTGTGATCGGCTTTCCCGGCCTGATTTTATGGTATCTCGTCGGCGTATTCTGGATCCGTAATCTGGTGAACTTGAAGGTCTGACCATGCTCGAACTCGCCGCCCAAACACCTGCCATCCGCCTGCCCTTGCTGCTGGCGATTTTTGGCCTTGTGGTATTCGCCGTTTTTGTGCTGATGAATGCCTTCGGGCGCCAATTTACGGTGCGCTCGCAGCTCGAAACCATGCGGTCGAGCTTTGATCGCAAGTCATCGGCGCAGGGCCTGCGGTCGCAGGAAATCCAGGGAGGTTGGGCCCGGCTGGCAGCGTCAATCGAGTCAGCCGGTCTCAATCTCACCGACACCAAGAGCGATCGTTTGCTGGAGAAGATGCGGGCGGCGGGCTTCAACTCGCCATCGGCGCCGCGCATCTACACGCTGGTCCGGCTGGTGATGCTTATCGTCATACCGCTGGCTTATGTGATCCTCTCCTACATGAGTGCGGAGCCGCCCACTTTCCTCAAGATGTATCTGGTTGGTTCGCTGCTGGCGGCGCTGGGATTGTTCCTGCCCAGCCTGTATGTTCAGGCGAAGGCCGATCGCCGCAAGGAAGAGATCGTCAACGGCTTTCCCGATTGCCTCGACCTGCTTCTGGTCTGCGTCGAATCCGGACTTGGGCTGGAAGCGGCGATCGACCGGGTCGGGCGCGAAATGGTGATGTCCCACCCCAAGGTTGCTGAGCTCTTGTCGATAACGGTGTTGCAGCTGCGGGCCGGGGCCTCGCGAGAAGAAGCCTTTCGCAAGCTGGCGAGCGCGTCGGCGGTGGATGAGATTCGGTCATTCACCACGCTTCTCATTCAGTCGGACAAGCTGGGCACCAGCATCGCCACGACCTTGCGCGTCTATGCTGCGGAAATGCGCGAAAAGCGCCGCATGCGCGCCGAGGAAAAGGCTTACCGCCTGCCTGTTCTGATTTCTATCCCACTGGTTGCCTGCATGCTGCCGACAATGATCGGCACTTTGATGCTGCCCGCGGTGGTAATGGTCGTTCGTCAGCTATTTCCCATGATGCGTGGAGGGTAACATGCGCAAAGCACCGGCAATTCTCGTAATACTGGCAGTGGCTTCGCCAATGCTAGGTGGATGCAAATCGCTGTTCGGGCAACCGACCGCAATTCGTAGCTCTGAATCCGGGATGCAGCAGCGCGACAGCGCTGGCTACGCTGAAGCACAAATGGCGCTAGGCAAGGAAAGTCTGGACAGTGGCCAGTACGGCCTGGCGATCATCGCTTTTCGCAACGCCCGGGTTTTCCCGGATCATGCGGCGGGCGCGTACAACGGCTTGGCTGTAGCCTATTTGCAACTCGATCGCCCTGATCTCGCCGAGCGCTTCTTCAAGCAGGCCGTTGCCGAAGCACCAGGCAACAAGCGCTTTCAGGCCAATCTTGCACTATTCTATAAAGCAGTCCCTGAAGTTGCGGTTCGGACTACCCGTGATGAGGCGCCGGCATTGCCCAGCCTTGCACTTAACGAACCAGCCTCCGCGCCGAGGGCAGTTCAATTGATGGCACGGGCCGGTGAGCATCGGGCAGTCACTGTCCAGGCAGCAACGGGCCATTTGGTCAGGGTTTCCGCCAACCAGTTACTGATCGGCGGGAGTACCCTTCGCGCACCTTCGTTCGATGGCCGTCGCCGTTCACCAAATGTTGCGACCATGGCCGCGCGACAGCCGGTCAGGAGGGTGAACCCGCAATATCCAAAAAGATTTGCCATTGCCGCCCCCGGGCCTACGCAAGCGACTGCTGGCAGCAGCTATCCCGTCCGCGTACGCTTTACGGCGGCATCTTTGCCGGCCCCAGCGATCCGGATGAACGAAGTGGTTACTTCACCCCGGCGGTAAGCCAGTGATTGATCCCTTGATATGACTGCGCTGCAAATTGCAGGGGGAGCGGTGCTGGCCACAATTGCGGTAACCGGATCCTATCTCGATCTGCGGACCCGCCGTCTGCCTAACTGGTTATGCCTGGCCGGCTTGGTCGCAGGCCTTGCATTCGGACTAACGGTGGGGGGCTGGCCTGCGGCGGCAATAGCGTTGGCGCATGCCCTCATCGCTCTGATAGTCGGTGCGGGGCTGTTTGCCCTTGGCGGAATTGGCGGGGGCGATGCGAAGTTCTACGCGGCGCTGGCTGCCTGGTTTCCGCTCCAGGCGGGGCTAGGCCTGTTGGTGAGCGTCTCGCTGACCGGGCTGCTGCTCTTGATCGCTTGGCTACCCTATCGCCAACGGCTGATGCGCGCTGGTAGTAATGTGGCAAAGGATAGTGATTTCCGTAAGCTGCCTTATGGCGTTGCGGTAGCCCTGGGGGCGCTGGTTCTTTTCGCGATGCGTATTTCTCAAACTGGTAATTGATGGTGAGGCTATACTGTTGCGGCTCCAGTGATGGGATCGTTTCCTGGTCGGGGTTGGTCTGAACAACCAAACCTTCTCATCAGGAAGCTTGCCGGCAAATTCCTAACCCTCTCCCACGTCAGCGGTCCGATTAATCTCCAACGGGTCAGCCAACTCGAAATCTGCTATAGCCGTGACTAGGTTCCAGAGTCATTCACAGCCAGAATGCGAAGGCCGTTGCGAGAGCCACGCCTGACAGGAAGTTGGCGGCGAGCTTGTCGTAGCGGGTAGCGACGCGGCGGAAGTCCTTCATGCGGCAGAAGGCGTTCTCGATGAGATGGCGATCCCGGTATCGCTTCTTGTCGTAGCGGATGGCGCGCTTGCGGTTGCGTCGACCGGGGATGACCGGGGTGGTGCCGACCTCGCGCAATGAGCGGCGCAGGTGGTCGGCGTCGTAGCCTTTGTCGCCCAACAGGTAGCGCATGCGCCCGGCGCGCTCGATCAGGGCGGGGGCGGCCTTGATATCGCTGACGTTGCCGGGCGTCAGCATCAGCGCATAGGGTCGGCCGATGGCGTCGGTGAGAGCGTGGAGCTTGGTCGTCCAACCCCCGCGCGAGCGGCCGATCGCCTGATCCGAATGCCCCCTTTTCCCCCGAACGCCGAACGCTGTGCCTTGATGTAGGTGCTGTCGATCGCGGTGCTTTTGGTGACGGCGCCCGCGTTCACCAGCGCATCGAGCAGCTTGAGCCAGAAGCCTCGCCGCGACCAGCGGTTGAAGCGGTTGTAGACCGTCGTCGAAGGACCATAATCCGCCGGGCAATCGCACCACCGGCAGCCGACCTTGAGCACGTGCAGGATGCCCGAAATCACCCGCCGATCGTCCACCCGCCTGGCTCCGGGCTGGTTCCTGGGCAGATGCGGCTCGATCACCGCCCATGCCTCATCCGACAACCAAAACAACGCCATGCCGCACCTCCCTCGATCCACGCCCCCGAGTGAATCAGAAAAGCCGCGCTACCTCAAACCCCTGATTGGGTTTAGACCTTAGCCGAAGCGCCTGCGCCAATCACTGTCAACGATAGACCAACGACAGCAAGCCAGTCCGGGTCCATTTCAAACCCCCTCAATACACCCGCTTCTTCGGCGCAATATACGCGACATCATCCGTCAGCGTATACTCATGCACCGGCCGGTAGTCGATCTTGACCCTCCCGCCCTTGCCGCCCCAGCCTTCGAACCACGCCGCGGTGTGTTTCATCCAGCCGGCGTCGTCGCGTTCGGGGAAGTCTTCATGGGCGTGGGCGCCGCGGCTTTCCTTGCGGTTGTGGGCGCTGTGGATGGTGACGCTGGCCTGGGCGATGAGATTGTCGAGCTCCATGGTTTCGACCAGGTCCGAGTTCCAGATCAGCGAGCGGTCGGTGACGTGGACGTCGGCCATGCGTTCATAGGTTTTCGCCAGCTGGGCCTTGCCCTCGGCCATCAGTTCGTCGTTGCGGAATACCGCACAATGAACCTGCATGTTGCGCTGCATCTCGTCGCGGACCTGCGCGGTGGGGGAGCCGCCTTTGGCCTGGCGGAAGTGGTCGAGCCGGGTCAGCGCCAGATCGGCGCTATCCTTGGGCAGTTCCTCATGCGCCGTGCCGGGCGTG
>JANMCD010000289.1:0-3102 GCA_031360905.1 Novosphingobium sp. | reverse complement strand
CGAAAACCGACGCGTTGATCAGATTGGGAACCGTCGCGGTGATGCCGACCGTTTCCGTGATGCCCATCCGCTCCAGCGCTTCGCCGCCAAGCGACGTCACCGAGACACCAACGTCGGAGAGTTTCTGTTCACGCTTCGTCGCCGTGACGATGATTTCTTCGAGCCCGCCACTGTCGCTAACTCGTTCTTCCGGCGCTGGTGCCGGGGCACTCTCCTGAGCCCATGCCGATGGCGAGATGCCGACGGTCAGAATGGTCGCTGCAGTCGCCATCAAGACACTGCGTTGCATAGAACAAATTTTGTTGGCCATTGCCAAATCTCCCCAAATCTCATTTATGATTGCATCGGTCAAAACCAATAGGTCAGCGCTGGCTGCCCCGGCTCTTATACCTTTGGAATCCCCTCAAGCGGAGGCCTGTTGGGGAAATGGTGCCCTGCGAACAAGCGCGTTAATCGAATGATTCATTCTGAAAAACCGATTAATCGCTCAATCAGTCACTCGGTCAGTTAATCGAACTTTGCGTTGATGGTTTTTCATTCAGCCACCGTCGCCAGCCTGTGCTCACGCGCCATAGCTTTCGCGGCAGGAATGACCTGGGCACCAAACACTTTCAGCGACTCATGGGCTTGCTCGCGGCTCATGCCGCCATAGAAGAAGCAACCAGCCATGCTGATTTCAGGCCCGAGATAGTTCAAGCGCTCCTCAAGCCGTTCGAGAATTTGCTTTGGACTGCCGACGCCTAGTTGGGCGCTGACATAGGCTTCGGCAGCCGCCTCGATCCCGTGGGCCTTCAGCTGTTCGGCCCCTTCGGCATAGGCGCTATAACCCTTGATCTTGGCGAAGTGATCTCCGTCAGACTCATAGTGGCGGACGACTGTGCGGTAATACATCGAGGTGTATTTCATGCCGAGTTCCAGCGCCTCATCGGCACTTTCGCGGACCATGTAAAAATCGTCCATAATGATATGCGGCGTCTTGCCCGGGTGGTTGGCGCGGAAGGCATCGAAATAGCAATTGAACAGCGGCATCATTTCAGGGGTTGGCTTGGTTATGAAACTCAGCAGTTTCGCACCGGCCTGACCCGCAACGGTGGCTGAGTCAGGCGACATGCCCACCGAACAAAATTCGTCAGCCATGCTCGGGCGCGGTTTGGGATGAACCGGCGTTGCTACCTGCTTGTAGAATTTGCCATTGCCTTCGATCACCCCGGTGCGCAGCGCTTCAATCACCATGGGCAGAGCTTCGTCAAAACGCTCGCGGGATTCTTCCATGGCGATGCCGAAATGGGCATATTCCATCTTCGACAATCCGCGCCCGAAGCCGGCAATGCAGCGTCCGTTGCTCAGGTGATCGAGGAAAGCGAGTTTCTCTGCCGCGCGCAGGGGATCGTTCCATGGCAGGATGACGGCGCCCAGGCATAATTTGAGTGTACTGGTTTTGGCCGCCAGATAGGCCAGGGGCAAAAAATTGTCAGGGCAGGCCGAATAATCGATATCGAAATGATGCTCGGGTGAGCAGCAGACATCGAAGCCCAGGCCTTCAACCTGTTCCATCAGGAAAAGCTCATCCTGCACGAATTGAACTGCGGTGCGCTTGGCGCCGGGGTCTTGCCAGACCGGGGTATAGACGATGTCCACAATACCATCCCTCACTAGTGATTCCGGACATTAATCCGAAAGAATGTCGGATTGCAACTGTCGCTCGATGCGATTTGCGTAGCGCGCACGATAATCCGCCAATGGATCGTGCGGATGACTGCAGCGGTGCTGCGCTGATCGCCTCAGGCCCCGCTACCCCTGCCAGTCGGCGGTGATCCGCCGCGCCGCGAGGAAATAGAGCGTCGCTGCAAGGGGGTAGAGCACGACCGCGCATATCATGATCGAATAGCGCAGAGCGGAGTCGCCATAGAATGAAGTCAGCGAGTCGGACAGCAGTCCGAACACCATCGTCCCTATGCCGAGCCCGATGAAATTGACGATCATCAGATAAAAGGCGGTCGCGGTCGTGCGCATCGACGCGGGTGCGATATTCTGGATGATGGAGACGCTGGGTCCCGTCCAGACATAGCCCATCGCCTGCGGAACGAGCAGGAGCGCGAACACCCATGGCAGCGATTCGACATATATTCCTGCGAGCAAGAACGGGAAGCCGATCAGGAAGGCGATGGCGGGGATACGCATATAGGCCCGGCGATCGCGTTGACCGAAATGGTCGGTGAGATAGCCGCCGAGCAGGATGCCCGCTATCCCGCCCGTGATGGCAACCGTGCCAAGGAATTTCGATGTGTCCGAAATGTCGAGGCCGTGGCTCCGGGCAATGAAGGACGGCAGCCAGAAACCGAGACCATAGGACAGCATCGATGCCGTCGCCGAACCCAGCGACACCAGCCAGAAGGTTGGTTTTGCGGCGACCTGGCGCAATACGTCGAGGGCCGAGGCGCTGCCCGCCGTCTGCGTCTCAGGCGGGTCGAACGCGCCGCGCTCGGGTTCGCGAACGACGATGGCGAATATCGGCGCCAGCGCGAAACCGGCGATGCCGAGCGCGATGAAGGCGAAGCGCCACCCATATTCTGCGGCAAGAAAGCCGCCGATGAACAGGCCCAGTGCCGATCCGATCGGCAGGCCGAGCGTCAGGATTGAGAGCGCGCGGGCCCGCTGCTCGGGCGGATAATAGTCAGAGACCATCGAGAATGCGGGGGCCACGCCGCCCGCTTCACCGACACCGACGCCGAGCCGCGCAATGAACAGCGAAGTGAATCCGCCCGCCATCCCGCATAGCGCGGTGAATCCGCTCCAGGTCGCAAGCGCCACTGTTTCGATCCATTTGCGGCTAAAGCGGTCGGCGAGCCAGGCGATCGGTATGCCGAGGGTCGCATAGAAAATCGCGAAGGCGAGGCCGCCCATCATTCCGAGCTGCGTATCGGACAGGTTGAGATCGGCCTTAATGGGAATGGCCAGAATGCCGATGATCTGCCGGTCGACGAAATTGAGGATGTAGGCGAGCAGCAACATCAAAAGCACGACGGCGCGGTAGCCCGAGAATATCCCCTGCTCCCTATCGGGCTTCGGCCCCTTCATATGATCCTCCCTGTCGCGGCCTTT
>JANMCD010000240.1:0-8930 GCA_031360905.1 Novosphingobium sp. | reverse complement strand
GAGGTAACGACAATCGCTGCCGCGCAGTCCGTCTCGACGCAGCAATCGCTCTTGCGCAGTGGCTCCGTGATGAAAGGGCTGGCCAGATAATCTTCCATGGTCAGCGGACGACCGCGCATCAGCGCCTTGTCATTGAGCTGTGCATGTTTGCGGCATGCAACGGCGATCGCGCCCGCCGCTTCCGGCGGAACCTCATATTGGTCGACATAGCGCATCAGATACAGCGCGTACCACCACGGCGCTGAGCGAAGGCCGTAAGGCGCATAATAATTGCGCACCGTATCGAAGAAGGCCGCAGAGAAGCGGCGCTTGTTCGGCCGTGCGTCGGGCCGCGGCCGTAGAGCTGAATAGCCGTTCCAGCCGATGGGAACGAGCACCGCCGTCGCCATGCCGCTGGCGATGGCCATCGTAGCGTTGATGAGGCCGGCGACCGGGCTCGCGCCCCCCATCTGCGGACAGGCCGTATAGCGGATTTCCGGGATACCCAGATGCGCGCCGATTTCGTCCCAAGCCACGAACCCGGGCGGAGGGATGATGCCATCGATGTCGGACGGCTTGAGTCCCGCATCCTGGATGGCGTCCATGCTGGCCTTCAGGACCATCTGCAGGATCGATTGATCCGTGCCGCGATAGTAGCCGAACTCGCCGACACCGACGATCGCTGCTTTGCCTGATAAGCTCAATGCCGCAGTCACCGCCAAATCTCTCAAATCAGCTTGAAGGAGAAATCGGTAATACGGCCTTTAGGGTCATCGATGAACTCGACGCGGACGCGCGGCAAGGTGTTGAGCTTTTGCGCCGCTGCCTCGATATCCGACAAATCGACACCATGAACCAGGTTGATCAACGCCGTATCTGCACCGTCCAGAGTGACATAAGCCATTACGATCGGCGGCTTGGGCAATCCGGGAAACGCGGTTGTGATGATGGTGAAGGTCTCCAGTGTTCCTTCCGTCCCCACCTCGACCCATTCGTCAGTCACCGACATGCAGACATCGCAATAGGCGCGCGCCGGCACGAGCAACCTTTTGCACTTGGCGCATCGGGTGCCCATGATGCGCTGATTTTCGCGCAGCTCGTGGAAGAAGCGACTGGCGCTTTCACCCGCGAAATAGGTGTAGTTGAAGTTCCACTTACCTTCGATCGTCACAAGATCCATGATCTACATCCTTTAGGCGGGCTGGCGCTTTCCGAGCACGCAGACAGTTGAAAACTGGGTGGCGCCGCCCTGACCGGTGGCAACGGCGCGCTCAACGTCGGCAACCTGCCGCTCGCCGGCCATGTCCCTGACCTGAAGCGCCGCCTCGGCAATGCGCACCATTGCGGTTACGCTCACCGGATTGGCACCCTGCGGACCGCCGGAGGGATTGAACACCGGCAGGGTGGCATCGGTGAACTGATCCTCGACAAAGCGTGGGCCGTCTGCGGCAGCGCAAAAGCCGAGTGCCGGATAGGCCATGGCTTCTGCGCTCGAGAAGGCCGAGTAGAGCTCCACGGCGCGCAGTTGTTCGCGCGGGCGATCCACACCGGCCTGTTTGTAAGCCCGCTGCGCTGCCATCTTGAGCGAAAGCAAATCCACCAGGGTCGCACCCGGCCGGTGAATGCGGTCACCCATGGCGTAGCCATCGGTGATCGAGGAAACACCCTGGATCCATGCAGGCGTGCGATCGCCGACCATTTCCTTGTCGACAATAACCACTGCACAGGCGCCTTCCGACATCGGACAAGCCTCATAGCGATGGATCGGCCATGCCAGCAGGGGCGAGTCGAGCACATCCTGGGGCGAGATGTCCTTGTGAATATGCGCAAGCGGGTTCTTGAGCGCGTTGCGATAGCTGCGCGATGCGATCTGTGCCCAGTTCATCGCAGTGTAACCGTACAGACGCATCAGCATCGACGCACGCAAAGCCGCCATCGTGATGGTGGTGAGCGGAAAGTCCTTTTCATACACTGGATCGAAAATGGTATTGAATACCTGCTGCGAAGACGTAGCCTGGCCCATGCGTTCCAGGCCGACGACCAGCACTGCCCGCGCCCGCCGGGCAGCAACAAAAGTGTTGCCCGCAAATACCGCTGACGATCCGGTAACGCCGCCTGTGTTTATGCGCAGGAAGGGCTTGCCGAAGCCCAGCATCGCGGTCCTTTCGACCGAGGCCTCACCAGAAAGCGCATCCGGTGCGACGCCTGATATCACCATGTCGATACCATCGATGTCCATATCGGCATCTTCAAGGGCGAGGCGCGCCGCCTCCCAGATGAGTTCGCGCGAGCTCTTGTCCGGAAAGGAACGACGATAGCCAGTCTGGCCGACTCCGATAATAGCAGCGCTCATACGGCCTCCAAAACCACCACTGTCTGCGTTTGCGCGGCAGTCACGCTGAGACCGGACGCCAGCGCGGTGCGCGGCTTGCCCTGCTGAACGGCACCCGCCGTACCGCGAAGTTGAAGCGTCGCCTCAACAATGCGGGCAAGGCCCATGGCCGGTGCACCATAGCCAGCCATGCTGCCGCCGGACGGATTACACCTTTCATCTTGCGCCAGCACACGCATGCCTTCCCCCGGCTTGGCAAGACCGATGGCCTCCAGCGCGATCGCTTCGTCATAAAGGGTCATGCCATCCATCTCAAACAGATCGATTGCGTCGATACCGATCTGCGCTTCGGCGAGCGCGCTTTGCGCTGCGCGTCGCAGAGCCGGGGCTTTTGCCACGCCACGGTCCCCAAACCCGTAAGGTTCCGAAGACAGGCCCATGCCCTTTACTTTGACGCTGGACGGCCGCTTCGAGATAACCATTGCCGCGACGACGTCGGCCCAGAGCGGAAGATGATCCGCGGTGAGCGGATAGGCTGGCGCCGAACGACGGCCGCCTTTGTGGAGCGCCCGCGGGTTTGACTTGGCCGCAGCCTCGCGGCGCGCCTGAGCTGCCGCGACCTGGCTGCAATCGCCGCCGTTGATCCGCCATTTCTGCGCGTTCAGCGCGGAGATATGGAGCTCTTCGAGCCCCAGCGGCGCCAGGAAGATGCGATCGAACAGCGCGCGGGACACTTCCTCGACGTCGTGCTCCGATGCGCGGCCCCAGGCGGCGATGATGCTGCGTTCGGCTTCTCCGGCCTCGATCCGCGCCACGGCGGCCGCAAACGCGCCCGCGCCATCGTCCGAATAGCGCACCTCGTCGCGCAGATAGGCACCAGCCGCTGGAGCCGTCACCATGCTCGACAGCGACCGGCCATCGACGAGATCATGCGCGGCCAGCACGACGGAATCGATGCCGTCGTAACTGCCGCCAGCATCCTCCACGGCCTTCGTCACCGTGCAGAAAATCAATTCGGTGAGGCTGCGTTTCGGATCAGCCCAGCTGAACTCGAGCGAGGCACCCTCAATATACACATCCTGGACCATGGCGCCGGTTTCCTTCAAATACTTAGTGCGGATGGCGGGGCGCCCAGGCGGCCTGAACAACTGGCAATCATGCCACCACCGCCCCTGTATCACCTTCATCCGGCGACAGCATCTTCCGAATGAGTTTCAGGTCTGCCTTGCCGTTGGGAAGGCGCGGGATGAGGCTGATAAACGTAATCTGTCGCGGCGCTTTGTATGCGGCGATCTGCAACCGGACATGCGAAATCAAGTCTTCCTCCAGCGCCGACGCGCCCGCCGCTCGCTCGATCAGAGCGGCGATAGACTGGCCGAATCTGGCGTCGGGAACACCGATCACGATTGCGTCATTGACCGCATCGTGGCTTTTCAAAGCGATCTCCACCTCTTCTGGAAAGACCTTTTCGCCCCCGGTATTGATGCATTCGGATCCGCGACCGATGAGTGTGACCGTGCCGTCGGCCTCCACCGTTGCCCAGTCACCAGGCATAACGTAGCGGCGGCCATCGACCGTGCGGAATATGGCCGCGGTCTTTTCCGTGTCGTTGTAATAACCCACCGGTTGCCGCCCGCCGATCGCCAGCAGCCCGTGTTCGCCTGATCCAGGAACGACATCCCGCCCCTCATCGGTCAGGACGCGCACACTAGCCTTTGTTTTGAACGAAGCGGTTCTGGGCGAAGCGCCGCTGGTGGTGATCGACCGCCCTAGCGACATCGTCTCCGATGAGCCAAACACATCGGCAATCGCGATGTGCGGCATATGCGCAATGATCCGTGCTTTCACGTCGGCGCTGAACACCACGCCGCTCGATATGATCGTTCGCAACGAGGACAAGTCCCAGCGGTCGCGCCCGCGATCAAGAGCATCAAGCACGGGCCGGGCGAAGGCATCACCCACCCACATAAGCGTCGCTGCCCGATCTCTATCCACGGTGTCGAGCAGGTCTTCAGCGCTGAAACTGCGCTCCTGAAGATGCGAAACTACGCCACCCTTCGAGAGAGTCATGAAACAGGTCAGCAGTCCGGCTCCGTGCATCAGCGGCCCCGCCGTCAGATGGGCGCGGCCGTTGCGCGAAATCTTGGACTTGAGAAAAGGCATATCGGCCTGCTCCGGGAAGACGTCGCCATTCTCCGTGTTCAGTCGGAGGAAGAGATCCTCCTGTCGCCACATGACGCCCTTAGGCGAACCGGTGGTCCCGCCTGTATAGAGCAGGAGGAGATCGTCGCCGGAAACTGGCCACGGACGCCAGTTATTCGGGGGGGCGTATGCAGCGGCATCTTCGTAGGGCGTTGCCCAATCGGGGCACGGCTCGCTTCCATCATCAACCCAAAGCCACTGCTTGACCTGGGGCACCCGTGCCCGGACCGCCTCAATGATCGGAACAAAGGTTCCGTGGAAAACAACACAGGCGACATCCCCGTTCTGCCAGAGATAGGCGAGTTCGTCCGGACCGTAGCGATAGTTGGTGTTGAGCGGCACGAAGCCGCCGCGGAAGGACGCAAGCACGGATTCAAGATATTCCAGGCAGTTGTAGAGATATTGCGCAACCTTGTCCTGCCGCTGCAACCCCGCCTTGACGAGAAAGGCTGCAATTGCGGTGGTCCGTTGATCCAGGTCGCGCCAGACTCTTTTCCGGTCACCTTGAACAAGCGCTACGGAATTGGGAATCTCTTCGGCAACAGCAGCAAAAATGCCTGAGAAATTCCACCCACCCATATTGACCTTCCGATCCTCTCGAATTCAATTCTTTTGCCCGACCTGTTGATTGACCTTCGCCGTCGATATCGAGCACAATTCCCTACGTTCCCTTGGCGTTCGCTCGCTCAGAAAAATGCCTGCAGGCCTGTGATGGCGCGACCCAGGATCAACGCATGGACATCATGCGTGCCTTCATAGGTGTTGACTGTCTCCAGATTTACCATGTGACGCATGACCGGGAACTCCTCGGAAATGCCGTTGCCGCCATGCATGTCGCGAGCCATCCGCGCGATCTCGAGAGCCTTGCCACAATTATTTCGCTTGACGATTGACACCATCTCGGGCGCCGCCTCACCGCGATCCATCAGCCGGCCGACGCGGAGCGATGCCTGAAGACCGAGACTGATATCGGTCATCATGTCAGCGAGCTTCTTCTGAAACAGCTGGGTCTGGGCAAGCGGGCGACCGAACTGCTTGCGGTCCAGGCCATATTGCCGGGCCGCATGCCAGCATGCTTCCGCCGCGCCGAGCGATCCCCAGGATATGCCGTATCGTGCCCGGTTGAGGCAGCCGAAAGGCCCTTTCAGACCCTCGACATTCGGCAGCAACGCATCATCACCGACCGCGACATCCTGCATGACGATTTCCCCCGTCACCGAAGCGCGCAGCGAAAGTTTGCCTCGTATCTTTGGAGCTGTGAGCCCGGCCATTCCTTTTTCGAGCACGAAGCCTCGAATCTTGCCGCCATGGGCGTCCGACTTCGCCCAGACGACGAACACATCGGCGATCGGCGCATTCGAAATCCACATCTTGCTGCCATTCAGCAAATATCCGTCAGACGTCTTGCGGGCGACAGTCTTCATGCCGCCAGGATCGGACCCGGCGTCAGGTTCGGTCATCCCGAAACAGCCGATAAGCTGACCGGATGCGAGTCCGGGCAGATATTTCATCCGCTGCGCTTCCGATCCATAAGCATAGATCGGATACATCACGAGCGAGGATTGCACCGACATCATCGACCGATAACCGCTGTCGATCCGTTCAATTTCGCGCGTCATCAAGCCGTAGGCGACATAGGATGCGCCTAGGCCGCCGAACTTCTCCGGGATCGTCGCGCCGAGCAGGCCCATTGCTCCCATTTCGGCAAAAATCTCGGGCTCGACCAGTTCGTCGCGATTAGCCGCAATAACGCGCGGCGCCAGCTTACTCTCCGCATAATTGCGCGCGGAATCGCGCATCATGCGTTCTTCTTCCTCCAATTGATCATCCAGCCTGAAGGGATCATCCCAGTTGAAGCGCGCCATGTCAGGCGCGTCCTTTGCCTTCAGCGGGGTATAATTTTCTTCTGGAATGCGTTCGCCGACTGTCATTGGAATGCTTCCTTAATTTGGCTTTGGATTATGACCGGCGCGCGGACGACGCAGTGGACCTTTGACCTTGCTGAACCTATGTCTTCCCAACGGTAAGTTCAGCCTCGCGAGCACCCGCCCGCATTGGCAACGCCTCCCTTTCCGGCAAAAGTCCCTCCAGTTCCGCCTTAATCTCGAGCGTCATAAACTTTGAATAAATCCGGGAATCGAGCAACGAACCACCCGTGATCCAGAGCCCTTTCTGCCCAGTGCGCCGCCACATCGCACGCATCTGATGGTCGTCATCGAAACTCCACACCTTGCCGACATTGTCAGCGACCGCATCGCCGAACATGGCGCGGATGTTCTCTTGCATGTTCTGGAAGCCGGTCGCTAGCACGACGACGTCGCACGGCACGGTGGCACCATCCTTCATCTGCAGTCCATCGGCAACGAACCCGACGCTGTCCTCCAGCTGGAGAATGGCGATGGTGCCGTCAGCGATATATTTCGAACAGCCCACGTCGATGTAATAGCCGCCCCCTCCCCGCATATACATCATCTGAAAGCCGGTTTCGTCAGGGCCGAAAAAGGTCTTGAAACCGCGCGCGTTGAGGCCCTGCAGCAAGTCGTGATCGAGCTCCGCCGCCTTTCGTGTGATCCACCGATAGGATTCCGTCAGGAGTGGAAATGGAGTGGCTGCAGCGAGCAGATCGATATCCTCGGTCGATTGCCCCTCACCATAAATGGCGTAGACCATCTCTGCGCCTGGTTTAAGGCTGATGACGCAGGTCGGTCCGCGTTGCAGCATGGAAACCGATTTGGCGCCCTTGACTACCAGATCTTGCGCAATGTCATGACCGCTGTTGCCTGTGCCAACGACAATCGCGGTCTTTCCTGCATAAATCTCGCCGCCTTCGAACTCGCTGGAATGCACCACCGCGCCCTTGAAATGCGAAAGCCCAGCCAGCGGGGGGCGATTGGGAATGCTGCCGCTTACGCCGCTCGCGACCACGATATGCCGACAATGCTTCTGCACCACCGACCCGTCCGGCAGCCGTATATCAACCGTCCATCGGTGCTCCGCATCGCAATAGGACGCGCCGCACATCTCGGTGGATGTCCAGATATCCAGTTCCATGCATTCGGCATAAACCTCCAGCCAGAGCGCAAGCTGATCCTTCGACAGCCACACCGGCCAGGTTCTCGGAAAAGGCAGATACGGCAGGTGGTTAGCCGTGATCCCGTTATGCAGCGTTAGCGAGCGATAACGGTTACGCCACACATCGCCGACGCGCTGCTGCTTCTCAACCACCAGCACGTCGACGCCCAGTTGCCGAAGACGTGCGGCTGCGGTCAATCCCGAATGGCCCGCCCCGACGACGATGACTTCCGGCTCACGGCCGGAGAAGTCTCTCCGCTCCTCGCGATCCTCGAGCCAGTTGCGTCCATCGACGTTCATTGCATAATCATCGCCGGTCGGGCGGCGCTTGCCAATCTTCTCCTCAAAATGGCGTAGTTCCTGGAGAGTGGTCAGCAGTATCCAGGCGGCCGGACCATGTTCGGTCGCAAGCAGGCGGACGAAAGCCGTTGCTTGCCCGACATTGGTGTCGAAGTCGAAATAGCCCTCAACAACCTCCCGACTTGCCCGGCGCTGTGAGGACGGTGCTGGCCGTGAATCGGCTAACCGGATGTTGCGCGGCCGCATCTGCCCGAGAACCCGATCGAGACTTTCGGCGATCTCTTCCCGACCGGAAAAGACCTTGTGTTCCCAGGTGAGGGCCAGAAGATCCTTCCAGTGTCCGTCGCTTGCGAACAGCTCCGCTGCTGCCTTGGCGTCGCCAGCATCGAGACAAGACGCAAGCTGGCCCAGCCATCTTGCAAAAAACGCCGCTGGATCGGTTATTGCGGAAGCTTCGGCGCGAATCATCAAGCCTTTTTCCTTCGGCAAGCGCATCGGTTCTGTTGGATAAACCGTGTTTGCAATAAGCCTACCTCAATGTCAACGGCGGCGTTGACATTGAAGGCGAGTGTTTGGGAGGCCATAGTCAATCATATCGCCAGCTTGGGCAGACGAACGCCCCCTGCCCGGCATCGTTCGGCGAGCGGGCCGGGTCACTGCCTTAGTTGATGCTTGATGACAGTCGATCGACGGCCGCAATGTAGTCTTCCATGAATTCACGGACGGTTTCGCGCGTCGAAATCGTTGAATTCATCATGCCGACGCCCTGGCCGACGAAATAGCTCGCCAATTCTTTCGCGCCGCCGTGACCGCCGTTGGCCAGCTTCAGGATCTTGCTCATGGCAGTATCCGACACCACCGACTGCATTGGCATCGGCAGTGGCTTCGGCGCGCCGTCGGCTTCCCACGCGTCGGTCCAGTCCGACCGCAACTGTCGGCAGAATTTACCGGTGCGCGATTTTGACCGGATCGTGTCGCTGGCGGTCGCGGTCAGCATCTTTTCCTTGACCGCCGGGCTCGTCTCGGCCTCCGGTGTGGTCAGCCA
>JANMCD010000208.1:0-5168 GCA_031360905.1 Novosphingobium sp. | reverse complement strand
TCATGCGCAAAGCCGCAGAGCGAACCGCCGAAGCAACATGGAAACGTATCGGAACGCTGCTTGACGACTTCCCACCAAAGGAATGCGCAGCGTATCTGGCTAACTCAGGCTATGCTCAAACCTAATCTCATCACGCTCTAGCGCCTGGAGGATAGGTCTGCGAAGCTGCCTTTCGGTTAAGAAACAGAGTGAATTGAATTTTAAGACTTTGACCGCAACCTGACGCCTATCGCCGGAAAATCAATCCTCGCGGTCCAATTGCCGCAATACTTCGGCAATCGCTCCCGGATCGCTGGCAAAGGCGAGGTGGTTACAGCGCAGGGCAATGGCGCGGTCTCGCTCGCCCGGCCAGCCGCAGGCCGAGCGCGGCGCGACGACGCCGTCGCGGGGGCTCCACAGAGCGATGGTCGGCACCGGCGGCTTGGCGGAAAAATCACATTCGACCGGCGGTTCGTCGACCGGGTGGCCGGTGATCAGCTGATAGGCGCGCCAGGCATTGTTGGCCCGCCGGTCGCCGGAAAACGGCGAGCCCATGGTGATCACCCGGCTAACCGTCTGGGGCTGGCGGCGGGCGATCTCGCGGGCATAGAGGCCCCCGAGGCTCCAGCCGACCAACGCCACCGGCTCGCCGTGCAGCCGCGCGAGCATGGCGACCCGGCCGAGCAGGAAGGCGAAATTGTCAGGCGTAGGCCCCAGGTTGAAGCCGAGGCCCCAGGGATGAACGCTATGCCCGGCGGCGACCATCGCGCCTTCCATGCGCCGCATGCGCAGCGGATGCGCGCCGAAGCCGGGGAGCAGCAACACCGGCTGCGGCCTGATCGCGGTGTGGGGGGTTAGAGACCCGCTCCCGCGCCGGCCCAAGATGCCAAGCTCGCCCAGCAATAGCCTCAGCGAGGGCGTGTGCGCGCCAAGCGGCTGGGGCTGGCGGGCCAGCGCCGCGCGGCGCAACACCTCGTCGCGCGCTTTCAACGAGCGCGCGCTGGCCTCACGCCACATCACTCCGCCGGCGTTGAGCGCTGCGTCACGAAGGGTGTCGATTTTCGCCATGCGGATTTCTAGCAGACCAAATCCTTACGCCGCCTGAACCAGCTCATCGATAGATAGTTTGCTCATTTGTCTTCGGTTCCGTTGCATTCGCCTACGCGGCGCGAGGAGATTGCCATTGTCATCTTCATCTGCGCACCGGCGCTCATATTGGTCTGCGACGTGACGCGAACGGCGTAGTTGTCTTCACCATAGCTGCCCTGCATTGTCATTTTGGCAGGTCCGGGTCCGCGATTGCAAGTCACTTCCGCATCAAGCTTGCCGCCTGCCATGGTAAAATGATCGTAGGTGCAACCGGTTGCGGCTTTCTGGAAAAAACTGGCGTCCGGACGGTTTGCCTGAGCAGGCGTGAGGCAGGTGAAATAGGCCTTTTTTGCCGACATCGCGCTGTTCATGGCGTCGCGCGCCTGCGGCGGCACGCCCGGCATGTCCAGCGACTCTATCTTCAAGCTCGATTCCCAGCGCCCCGGGCGTGGCTTGATATCGCTCGCTGCGATTTTGCTGGCGACCGCTTCAACGCTCTCATTTTTCGCTTCGACGTCCGATTTGCTGTTGCAGCCGGCAATAGCCAGGGCGGCAGCCAACGACAGGTATTCGCCAAATCGCATCTCACTCTCCCCGAGGTGCCTTCGACAAACGCCGCACCGCAAAGGATCGTATCATGCGGCCCAATTGGCTACCAGCGGGATCGCGCCACTAGTGGATCGAAATCACGCCATCGACCGCGCGCCATTCGGTCGGGCCGATCAACTGGCTATGCGCCACCCGGATCGAATGCAGGGTCGCGTCGATTTCGCGGCGCCAGAAGTCGAGAAAGCGCGCGAGCGCCGGAAATTCCGGGGCCATGTCATAGTGCTGCCAGATGAACTGCTGCAGCAGCGATGGATGGTCCGGCATGTAATAGTGGATTTCCACGGTGGCCAGGCTGAAGCCCTGGAGCTGTCTCACAAAATCGCGTTCCATTGGCGGTACGAACCCCCCATTACTGCGGTTGCTACAGACGCCTTGCAGGCTTCTCCCCTGAAGGCAATCTTGCAACATCTGCCTGTGACGTCAAGCTACGCCACAAAACTTGCCAAAGGATTACAAATACTTCGGCACTCCATGGGCGAGAGTGCCAAGACTGGACGCCTCGCCGCCGTCAAGCTCGGCGGCGACCTGCGCCCCGTCATACTGGAACCGGTGACCGTGGAGCCGCTTACGATCGCATCGAACCGCCCGCCGGGGCCGTAAAGGAACTGGACACCAGTATCGCTGCGCAGTGCCAGCTCGTTCTTGGCCGAACAGGCAGTAATTAGTAGTCTGTCCCCAAAATTCTGCGTGGCCTTAGGCACTCTACGTTTTTTAAAGGAGATTTTTCTCGCGCAATAGTTGCATCGCGCCTTGCGAAAATTCGGCGCCAGGCGTGTCGCCGCCAATTATTCCCATCAGGATATTGGTAGTCTGCGGATCATCGTTACTGGTGACATTGATGAACCGGCGGTTGATCCCCGCTGGCATCGCAATGGTGTCGAGCGGGCCAAGAATAACGGATTCGATACCATCGCCGACTTCCCACTGAAACTCCCACGTACCCGTCATGGGGATGAAAGTCTCGATTGTGTCATGATTGTGCATGAGCGCTCCATTACCACTGACACACTCTGCGTATCCGATGTTGAACCCCTCCTGGACACGGATTCCAGCCTTCTCCGCCGCTTGCGCTCCGACAGGAGAAACCACTGCACCGCCGCCCTCGGGTGGCTGGAAGCCCAGGACGTTGTAAATGACCCGTTCGCTGCCGGGATAGTGGCTATCGGGCAGACCACCGTCAAAGCCTTCAAGATCTGCAAACCGGGCCACCCGCTGCATCATCTCGTCACGCGTAACCTGCCTGATGGGTAAACTCATCGCGCTCTCCCAAATCCCTTGTAACTAACGATTGCGACCGTTCGCAGCGAAAGTCGATATCCTATCCGCAGCGGCCAATTTGTCAAATTCGAGGAAGTTCTGGGGACACGGGAAGTTCTGGGGATTACGGCAACAGGTGCAACAACCCCTTAACCGGCAACGCCCCTCATATCGCCCCGCCCGCAGCCGAAGCACTCGCCCAGGCCCATTGGAAGTTATATCCGCCCAGCCAGCCGGTGACGTCGACCGCTTCGCCGATCGCAAAGAGCCCGGGAACGCGCCGCGCTTCCATGGTTTTGGAGGAGAGTTCGGCCGTGCTAATCCCGCCCGCCGTCACTTCAGCTTTGGCGAAACCTTCGCTGCCGTTGGGCAAGAAGCGCCAGTCAGCCAACCGGGTCTGCACAATCGCAAGGTCGCGGTCGGTCATGGCGGACAGTTCGCGATCAAGGCCAAGCTGCTCGCACAGTCTGGCGGCGAGGCGATCGGGGAGGCTCTCGCTCAGCAGCTTGCGCAGGTGGGTCCGGGGCCGCACACGCTTGGCTTCGAGCAGCCAGCCGGCCGGGTGTCCGGGCAGGAAATCGACACCAAGCTGGTCGCCCCGCTTCCAGTATGACGAGATCTGCAGGATCGCCGGGCCAGACAGGCCGCGGTGCGTGAACAAGGCCGCCTCGCGGAATTCAGCCTTGCCGCAGCGCACCACGACATCGGCAGCGACGCCCGACAGTTCGCGGAACAGCACGTCGTCTCCGCCCAAGGTCAACGGCACCAGCGCGGGCCGGGGCTCGACCACTTTCAGGCCAAATTGGCGCGCCAGTTCATAGGCGAAACTGCTCGCGCCCATTTGCGGGATTGACGGCCCACCGGTTGCCAGAACTAGCGCCGGCGCGCTGGCGGTCCGGCCGCCCACGGTGATGCGAAAGAGCCCATCGGCATGGCTGACATCGGCAATCGGCGCACCGCAGGACAGCTCTACGCCGCCCCTCGCGCATTCTTCCAGCAGCAGCGCAACAATCTGGCGCGCCGAGCCATCGCAGAATAACTGCCCCAATGTTTTCTCATGCCAGGCGATGCCGTACCGCTCTACCAGCGCGATGAAGTCTCGCGGCGTATAGCGGCTCAGCGCCGACTTGGCGAAGTGCGGGTTTTGCGAGAGAAAGCGGTCGGGCCCAGAGGGCAGACCAGCGTGCAGATTGGTGAAATTGCAGCGCCCGCCACCGGAAATCAGGATTTTCTTGCCCGGCTTCTCGGCATGGTCGAGCAGGAGCACCCGCCGCCCGCGCTGCCCGGCAATGCCGGCGCAAAACAGCCCTGCCGCGCCCGCGCCCAGCACGATGGCATCGTGGGTAGCCGTCATAGGGTCATGCGGGAGCAAGCTCGCCAAGGACAGTATAACGACTTCTCATAGGCAAATTCCCTTGGAGCATGGATGTTACTTGCCCCCGCGCCGCCTGACAATTGCCGCCCGCATTGCGGACTGGCCCGCGGGATCCATATCTGCACGCATGCCCGAACTCGTCATCCGCCGGGGGCTCGCCGAGCCCGATACGTCGCAAAGTTTTGTGCCGCACAAGCCGCTCCGCCCGGAAAAGTCCGAGGGCGGGCGACCATTTCGCATTGTCTCGGAATATGAGCCCGCCGGCGACCAGCCGACCGCGATCGCCGAGTTGGTCGAGGCGGCGCGCGCCGGTGAGATGACGCAGGTGCTGCTCGGCGTCACCGGCTCGGGCAAGACCTTCACCATGGCCAAAATGATCGAGGAGTTGCAGCGCCCGGCGCTGATCCTTGCCCCCAACAAGATCCTCGCGGCGCAGCTGTACGGCGAATTCAAAAGCTTTTTTCCGGACAATGCGGTCGAGTATTTCGTCAGCTATTACGATTATTACCAGCCCGAGGCCTATGTCCCGCGCTCGGATACTTACATCGAGAAGGAAAGCTCGGTGAACGAGGCGATCGACCGGATGCGCCATTCGGCGACCCGCTCGCTGCTCGAACGCGACGACGTGATCATCGTCGCCTCGGTCTCTTGCCTCTACGGCATCGGTTCGGTCGAGACCTATTCGGCGATGATCTTCGACCTCAAGAAGGGCGCGAGCGAGGACCAGCGCGAGATCATCCGCAAGCTGGTCGCGCTGCAGTACAAGCGCAATGACGCCGCCTTCCAGCGCGGCAATTTCCGCGTGCGCGGCGACAATCTTGAGATCTTCCCCAGCCATTACGAGGATATGGCCTGGCGT
>JANMCD010000196.1:0-8417 GCA_031360905.1 Novosphingobium sp. | reverse complement strand
TGCACCTCGCCGCTTTCCACGCCTCCGCCAACCGCCCCTTCGCCTTCGGTCTTGACGACAAAGCGGTCGATGTCGCCGCCGAACCAGCCTTCACCGTCCCACCGGTAGGCATCCCTGCCCTTTTGCACGCGATATTCTGCAAGGTTGAAAACGACGCTATAGGCAGGCATTCCGCCGTTTTCATGGCGGAGCATCTTGCGTGACGGGGCCATTTGATCGGCGCCGAAAACCGCATCGGCAGCATGATCCGTGGGCGGCGCGGGAGCCGGTGTGTTGCCGATCTCACTGTCTGGCGGGTCCATGCCCGGCATTCCAGCCATACCCGACATATCATGCCCCGCGTGAGGATTAGCGGCGCCTGGTGCATCGGGCTTCGCCATATCCATCCCGGGCATCGAGGGCATATCGTGTTCGTCTGATGCGGGAGCCGGAGTTGCCGGTGCTGAGGGCGGACTGGCCATTCCCGGCATTGCGGCATTTGCGGGCGGGCGCGGTGCAACGGGCCTTGCACCTCTGGTCCGTGGCCGTGCCGCCGCTCGCGGCGGTGCAGCCCGTCGCAGGGCAGGCTTTGGTTTCGATTTGGCCGCCGGTTTTGCTGCTGGTTTGGCGGGCATCTTCATCCCCGGCATATTCATATCCATCTGCGCGGCGGCGGGCGATGAAAGCGCGAAGGCCGCGACGGCGGCGAGCAGGAGGAGCTTCATGCTGCTTCCTCCTCGTGCCGGACGGTGACGACGCGGAACATCCCCGCCATCATGTGCAGCATCATGTGGCAATGAAATGCCCAGTCCCCCAGCGCATCGGCGGTCAGATCGACGGAGACCTTGCCGCCGGGCAGGACGTTCACCGTATGCTTGACCGGATGATGACCAAGGTTGCCAGTCACAACCTCGAAGAAATGGCCGTGCAAATGGATCGGATGCGGCATCATCGTGTCGTTGATCAGGTTCAGCCGCACCCGCTCATTGTGGCGGAAGGGGATAGGGTCGGCTCCCTCGCTGAACTTCACCCCGTCGAATGACCACATATAGCGTTCCATGTTCGCGGTCAGGTGCAAGTCGAGTTCGCGGGACGGTTTGCGGGTGTCGGCGTTAGGGCTGGGCGATTTGAGATCGTGGTAGGTCAAAACCCTATGATCGACATTCTCGAGACCGGTCGGGCGTTCCCCCGTGCGGTCCATCGGCATCGGTGAGAGCGTTGCCACTCCTGGCCCCATTTTGACCTGCGGCGCGACTGACGGATCGCGCATGTTCATCGAACCACCACTCATGTCCATTCCGGCCATGTCGCCGCTGCCGGACACATCCATGTCCGCCATCGCGTCAGTGGCGGGTGCAGCCGAGCCGTGCGCGGAATGATTGCCTCCGCCAGACATATCCATATCGCCCATCCCCATGTCCTTCATGGTCAGGAGCGGGCGCTCGCGAAGGGGGGGAATCGCCGCGATCATGTCCATGCGCGGAGCGAGCGTGGCCCGGCATTGGCCCGAACGGTCGATGGATTCCGCGATCAGTCCGTATGCCCTGTCAGGCGTTGTTGGCATCTCGACGATCACGTCATAGGTTTCGGCAATGGCGATCTGGAACTCGTCGGTCTCGACCGGGACGACATTCTGGCCGTCGGCCGCAACCACGGTCATCGGCAAGTCGGGCAGACGCACGTTGAAGTTGGTCATCGCCGAGGCATTGATAATGCGCAGCCGCACCCGCTCGCCGGGCGTGAACAGCCCAGTCCAGTTTTCCTGGGGTCCGTGCCCGTTGATCAAATAGGTGTAGGTCGAAGCCGTCACGTCGGAAATGTCCGTCGGGTCCATCCGCATACCCGCCCACATTCTGCGTTCCGCAGCGGGCTGATCCCTGCCGGCAAGCAAGCCGGCCAGCGTCTGCTTCTTCATGTTGAAGTAGCCGCCCATGGCCTTCAGCTTCCGCATCTGCTCCATCGGGTGCATGAAGCTCCAGTCGGAAAGCACGATCACATGCTCGCGGTCGTAGGCGACGGGATCGGGGCCGGCCGGATCGATAACGATCGCGCCATATTGACCCATCGCCTCCTGCATGCCCGAATGGCTGTGATACCAGTATGTCCCGGACTGCTTGACCTCGAACTCGTAGTTGTAGGTTTCGCCCGGCTTGATCCCCGGAAAGCTCACGCCGGGAACGCCGTCCATCTGGAAAGGAAGAAGAACCCCGTGCCAATGGATCGAGGAATCCTCGTCCAGCGAGTTGGTTACGGCCAGGCGGACCCGCTGGCCTTCCTTCAACCGGATGATCGGACCGGGAAGCGTTCCGTTGACGGTAACGGCGTGGCCGGACCTTCCGCCCACCCGAAATGGCGCATGACCGATTGAAAGAGCAATATCGGTTCCGGAAACGGTCCCCGAGGCCGGATTGAGCCCAGCGGTTCCGCTTTCTGCCCACGTCGGAAAAAGCGAACTCATCGCGAGCGAGCCGCCGGCCATTGTCGCCCCCCGCAGAATTTGGCGGCGGCTGAGAGATGGCGTCATCAAACTATCTTTCGATTCTTTGCAAAATCGCCTGCATCTGCGCGATCTCGCGGTTTTGCGCCGCGACGATATTATGACAAAGCTGCGTGACTTCCGGGTCGGTCAATTTCGCCTTTTCGCACATCAGAATGGCCCCACTGTGGTGCGGGATCATCGAACGCAGGAACTGGGCATCGCCCACGCCCAACTGTTCGCGCATACCAAACCAGCCGACCGCGAAAATGAGCACGGCCAGCCCCACCAGCAGGCGATTTGTCGAGGGAGAGGGATACATTTTGCCCATGAAGAAAATCATCAGCGCCATCATCGGCGCGACCATCATTAGGGTCATGTAAACATTGCCGATATTGAAATAGAGATGCTTCGCACTTGCGATCATTGCGTACATCACGAAGAACATGATCACGAAATCAAGCGCGAGCTCGACAAAGAGCTTCCGATAGGGATGGGCAGCATGATCGGCGTGGGCAGCGTGGCTCATGCCCCCATTTGCGTCAGTCTTCATTGCTCCGCCAACATGCGTCGACGCGCCGCGCGTGGTGTCTTTGCCCGCACCATGCTGCTCATGCTCTCCTGCCATGCCGCAAGTCCTCTTCGCTGAGTTTTCGGTGAACCCTATTGGTCCATACGCAGCGCGTGAGCCCTTCCCTCAAAAAATCGAGCGGGCGCGACTATTTCGATGCGGCGACGGCTTGGAGCGCCTGGCGGGCACGATGGACCCGAGTTTCGACCGCCTTTGCGCTGATGCCCAGTATCTCGGCTGTTTCGATCTGCGTCAGTCCTTCGATGGTGTGCAGGATCAAGGGCTCGCGGATTGCGGGTGGCAGTCTGGCAATCGCTTCGCGCACGCGGGCGAGCTCGGCTCGGTCGGAGATCTGTTGATCGGCGGGGATGCTGTCATCGGAAACGGTAGCTGCCGCTTCCATCGGCAGGGCAAACGAAAAGAACCGCCGCACCGCGCGCCGCCGCGCCCAATCACGGCACTTGTTGATCGCGATCCGCGATACCCAGGTCTTGAAGGGACGAGTGCAATCATAGCTTTTAAGCGCGGCAAAGGCTGCGATGAAGGCTTCTTGCGTCACATCCAGCGCGGCGTCGTCGTCACCGAGGTTGCCCCGCACCAGGCGGAACACGGGCGCTCGGTGGCGATCAAGGAGTTCGCTAAAAGCGGCTTGCCGTCCGGCAAGGGCAAGAGCGGCCAGCTCACCGTCGGAGCACTCGCCCAGCGCCAGCGTCATTTCTGGTCGGCAGTCAGCGCCTTGACCACGGCCCCGTCAAATTTGGCCGCCTGATCGACCCGCAAAAGTCCGCGCATCGCAAAGACATGCTCAAGCGTTTCCTTTTGCAGTTCGCCCATCGCTACATGCGATTGGTCGATAGCGCTGGAAACTTGGGGGCCATAGCCACGTTCGGCCTCGATCGCGGCGGCAAGCTTGGCATTGGCGGCGCGCATTTCGAGTTCGAGTGCCTTTCGCCGCACCGCAAATTGGGCCTCGATCGCATCCAGCTTGGCGTGCTGGGCGGGATCGAGGTCAAGCTGCTCATGAAGCAGTGCATGTAGTTCGCTGTCGTGTGGCGACGCAGGCCAAAGCACTGCCCGCCCGATGCAGACACCGGCAATCGCGGCGGCAAACGCGATGACGCCAATCAGCAAATTGCGACGAAAACTGCTCACCGCGAGGCCAGAAGCAAGGTTGAGGGCGCCAATGCCGACGACGGGCCAAACGGCGTCAGCGAGGAAACCGTAACCGCGGGTGTGCCAGATAACCCGGCAGTGGCAACGCCGAAAACCAGCGCAGCAATCGCGGCAACACTCGCGGGACGTAGCGTGCCTGCCCCGACGGAGGCCTGATGCTCCGCCAGCCCCGCCATTACGGCCTCGTCCATCGCCGCCAAACCAGGATGCACCGGCGCACCACCAAGCTGCGACAGCATGTCATCGAGATTGATCATCGCCAAAATACTCCTGCGTCGATGCCTATACGCAAAGGGCGACCTGATCCCTCAATAGCGGCTCATTATTCTCTGCGCGATTTTTCAAGGGGTGCACTCTACGGCTGCGTATCTACCCTGACACAACTGATACAGACACCCCATGTCCAAACGACGCCTGCTTCTGACCGCGCCAATCCTTGCAGCTCTCGCAATTGCAGGAAACGCGCAAGAACATACCGGACTGGTATTGGCCTCGCCTGCCGCCAACGCCGCAGTCTTTAAGCCCGGCAGGGTCGTTCCCACCTTCAATGAGCGGGTCGTTGCCACACCGTATGCAAGGCACCTGCACGTTCACCGTGAAATCGCGTGATCGACACACTGACCATCGGCATTCGGTTCGCGCTCTATGCGAACCTGGTGATTTTGTTCGGATTGCCGCTGTTCGGGCTGTATGCCTTGAAGGGCGCGGAACGGCTGCACAGCAATGTGTTGCCGCTCCGCGCCCTGATCATTTGGCTGGCGCTGCTGGCAATGGCTCTGTCAGTGCTGAGCATTATTGTCATGACGGCTTCAATGGCGGGTGTTTCACCGTTCGAGATCGACCGTGCTTCGGTGAAAGCGATGATTTCGGAAACCCCGATGGGGAATGCCTGGGCTGCACGCATGGCGGCGCTGCTTGGCACGCTCTGTCTGGCTGTCGCATGGGGCAGACGCAAAAGGCCAACGTGGCTGGTGCTGGTGTCGATCGGGGCTGCGGTCGCGCTGATCTCGCTTGCCTGGACAGGCCACGGCGCGGCCAGCGAAGGCATCGCCGGCACACGCCATCTGATCGCGGACATCATCCATTTGCTGGCGTCGGGTGCATGGCTTGGCGCGCTCGCCGCGTTTGGCATCATGCTGTTCCGTCCGTTCGCACAGATGAACGCCGATCATCTGAGGCTAACTCACCGCGCGCTGAACGGGTTTTCGCTTGTCGGGACGGTATTTGTTGCCTCGATAGTCGCATCGGGTCTGGTGAACAGCTATGTGCTCGTCGGCCCCGCGCACATCCTGTCGCTGCCATCGACGCTCTATGGGCAATTGCTGATGGCGAAATTGGCGTTGTTCGGCGTCATGCTGGTTTTGGCGGCGGCGAACCGCTTCCGCCTTACGCCAGCATTCGATGAGGCCATCAAGGCTGGTGATCCAGCAGCGGCCATAAGCGAATTGCGCCATAGCCTGATTTTCGAGGCAAGCGCGGCGCTGCTGATCCTTGGCCTTGTCGCATGGCTTGGTACGCTTGAACCGCCGATGTCGATGTGATGCGCCCCACCAGAAAAGGATCGTGAACGAACCCCGAGGTGCAGCACATTCAAAGCACGAGGGCGGGTGCTGTCATTCTGCCGGTGCCGATCCTCGGGTAACGGCAATCGATCCCGTCTGCGGGATGGCGGTCGATCCCGCAAACACGGCGCACCACGCGGTCATCTAAACCAGCAATTCGCATCGTCGGATCGTGGGAAAAAGGGAAAGCTGGTGCACCCGACTGGATTCGAACCAGTGGCCTTCGCCTTCGGAGGGCGACACTCTATCCAGCTGAGCTACGGGTGCATCGGCGGGCGTGCGGTTAGCAGAGCGGGGGCGGGCTTGCCAGTCCTATGTGAGCGAAGTTGTCGCACGGTGCTTCTCCGCCGGTTTGGCACACGCAGCTAGAAGACCCGGCTCAGGAGTTGAAGAAACACTTCAATCCGCGCCCCGTGCGTTTCGAGCAAATAGGATCGTGACCGAAACGCCCTCCTGCGGCGCAGACCTGACGGTCACTTGAGCGCCGGCATTCTGCTTGAGAGATTGCACGATGACCGCACTGAGCTTTCCGGATTTCGGCCAGATCATCCCCTCTGGCAGTCCGATGCCATCGTCCGCCACGACAACCCGGCAACCGCTTTCATCGATCAGGCAGTGGAGCTTGATCGTGCCGCCATCGCGACCGACAAACGCGTGTTTGAGCGCATTGGTCAGTAGCTCGTTTACGACCAGCCCGGCAGGCATCGCGACATTGATCGGCACGGACCAGCTTTCCACCAGCAGGTCGAGGCGAATACCCTCGGTAGCGTGCGCCAGCATCACCGCAGAAGCAATCTGGCTCAGATAGCTGCCCAAATCTATGGTACCTTCCAGACCACTCGTAGACATGGCGTCGTACAACAAGGATAACGCATGAATTCTACCGGCCAGACGGTCGAAGCGCTTGCCCGCTTCAGCGTCGCCGACGTTGCGTGCCTCCATGCGGATCAGCGCGGTAATCATCTGGAGGTTGTTCTTCACGCGATGCTGTAATTCACGGAGAAGCATGTCCTGATCGAGCAGGGCCTGCTCATTCGCGCTCTGGCGCTGCTGGCCAGCCGCCGCCAGCACCACCAGACGAAACATCGGTTTGCCGTCATCGTCCTCGATCGTGTTCGACCAAGCGTCGATACCAACTGTGGCGTCCTGCTGCTCGATCACGAATTCCCCGAGATACTCTTCCCCTATTTTTACAGCGTCGCTCAACTGCCGATCGTCGTTCGCAGCGGCCGCCACACCGGGCAGCACGCGCCAACTTTTGCCGTTCACCGATGCCGCCGGATGGCCGGTCAGCCGTTCAAACTCCAGATTCGCATAGGTGATCTTTTCGGAAGGATGAAGTTCTGACACCGCGATCGCCACGGGCACATGGTCCAGAAATTGCTTGAACCAGTCACTTTCGAGCGCGTCGGCGAGTCCCGGCGTAGCGAGCAGGTGGTTGATTTCGTCTGGTTTGTTGTCATCAGCCATCGCGTACTCCGATCGCGGAGACGATAGAGGGCAAGTCACGGGGTTGGCAAACGATCTGTTTCAATATCCCCACGGGGATTACGGATAGGTGCACTTTGCCGGGCACCAGGAGAGGCTTGGCAAGTTGCCACTATGTTCTTAAGCGGGGGCATGACCGTGGCCGAATCATTAACCATCGCGCCGAGTGAGGAGCGCGCGGCGCTGGCGGTGGCCCGCGGCATTGCCCGGCTGTTTGCCCGCAACGACATCTGGTGCCTGACGGAAATGCCGCTGCGTTGCGGCCGCCGGGCGGATCTGATGGGGATCGACGCCAAGGGCCACATCGTCATCGTCGAAATCAAGGTAAGCCGGGCCGATTTGCTGGGCGACGGCAAATGGACCGATTATCTCGACTATTGCGACCGCTTCTTCTGGGGCCTGGCGCCGGGGCTGGACCGCGCGCCGCTCGAGGGTGAGGCGTTTCTGCCCGGCAGCTGCGGCGTCATCGTCGCCGATGGCTATGACGGCGAAATCGTCCGTCCCGCACCGCTGCTGCCGCTGGCGGCGGCGCGGCGCAAGGTGGAGGTTGAGCGGCTGGCCCGCGCATCGCTGCGCCGGCTGGTGACGGGAGACGATCCGGAATCCATGCAGTGGGGTGGTTGAACATGTCCGGAGAGCCCGATGCCGTCGCACCGCGAGACCGTCGGAATGAGCCGCAACGAAATCCGCGCCGAACTTCGTCCCGAGCCTCACCGACCATTCAGCCCACGCAGCATCTCCCGCTTCTCCCGCGACGTCAGCATCGGCCAGTCGGCGATTTCGCTGAGCGTGCGTTTGCAGCCCAGGCACCAGCCTGTCTCCGGATCGATCCGGCAGATGCTGTTGCAGGGCGACGGCGGGTGTCTCATAGCGGCGCAGCATGGCCCGAACCGCTGCCGGCTGGCAAGCGCGCCCCGCCGTCCACCTGATCGGCCCCTGCGTCCATGAGCCCGCCGCCGGGGGTTGCCGCCGCGACCGACGCCCCCTAACCGCCAAGCGATGGCGGATGTGGAATCATCTCTGGAGTTGCGGCTATCGCAGCATATGCAACCCGGCGGGGCGCTGGCGCCGTTCCGCTATTCGACCTTCCGCGCGATCTGGATCGCCAATCTTGCTTCCAACCTCGGCGCGACGATGCAGGCGGTCGGCGCCGCCTGGCTGATGACCA
>JANMCD010000188.1:0-10919 GCA_031360905.1 Novosphingobium sp. | reverse complement strand
GGTCGATATAATCGAACCCCAGCCGGCCGAGCGACGCATCGACCACCTCGCGAATATGCTCGGGCCGGCTGTCCCTGCCCTCCAGCGGGGATTTGCCAGGCTCGAATTTGAAGCCGAATTTGGTGGCGACGACCACCTTGTCGCGGATCGGCCCCAGCCCCTTGCCGACCTGCTTTTCGTTGAGGAACGGACCGTATACTTCAGCGGTGTCGAAAAAGGTTACGCCGCGGTCATAAGCGGCGCGCAGCAGATCGCCCGCTGCCTCCATCGACAGCGCCGACCCATAACCCCCGCTTAGGCTCATGCAGCCCAGACCGATTGCGGACACTTCGAGGTCCTGGCCTAATAGGCGCTTATGCATGGGATTCTCCTTCGGCCCGATCATGCCATTGCTTGCCGGTGGTGTACAACATAGCTTGCAAAATAGCGGCGCGGAGGAGGCAATCTTCGCGAAAGCCGCGATCATCGCTTAGGCCTGCTCTTTACTCCACTTTAACCTTATCGCCTTAGCTCCTGGCCCTGCACTTAGGACGAGGAATGGCGCATGCGTTTGTATCTTTTGTTGGCCGGGACCACTTTGCTTGCAGCGTGTGGCGGCGGAACGCAGACGCTTGGCAGCACGCCGAACCCAATTGGCGGCGGTGGTGGTGTTGGTTCCACCGGCAGTACATCCACCCACACTTTCGTCGCTCCGACCGAATCGAAAACCTATGTCGGTGTGGGCGGAAGCCAGGTCTTCGACTACCTCACGGACGATCGGGACTGCTGTAATCAACAGGGGCAGCTATTCGCCGGCCACACCAGCACGGTGCGCAGTTCGGAGATATCAATCGGCTATGACCCGCGCGAGGCGACTTACACCCTGAAGATCACCGATCCGCTCTCGGGCGCGCAGGCCAATACCCGCTTCCAGGATCCGGCCAGCCGGACCGACTTCGGCGGCGCGAAAGAACCGCAATGGGGCACACCGAACCTGCCCAATCCAAACCTGCGCTATCTTCAGGCCGGCGATGGCAATCCGCTGGCACCGTATGACTATTCCGGCACAGGTTTTATCAATCCGGGAACAAATGCCATCGCGCCTATGGGTGGCGATAAAAGTACCTATCAGGCAGCCAGCCTGTTTTACCTGAAGCCGGGCACCGAAACCCAGTATGTTACCTATGCCGGCTACATCCGGAACGCATACACATTCAATATTGACAGAGATACTGGCGTTCTATTGATTACGAATAAACTGGAACGGGGGGCATTCGCCTTTGGCGAAATGACGGCCAAGGAAAATGTTCCGTCGACCGGAACCGGAACCTATACCGGATCGATGCTGGCGACGCTGGTGTTCAATCCCACCATGGACGGCCAGGACATCGCCTCCGCAGTGGTGCTGCCAACCTACTTCCAGTGGATGCACGGCACCTCCACGGTCAACGTCGACTTTGCCAACAATTCGTTCCAACTGGCTCTGGCCGGAACCGTAACCAAGCCATTCTTCGACCATTACACCGGGCCGCGAGCCACGGTGCTCGCCGCCGGCGCAACCTTCGCCGCCGCCGGGACAGGGTCGATCAACATGATCAATTTCGGCGGTTTCAAGGGTCAGATCCAGACCGCCAGATTTACCAATACCGATGGAACGGTACGCAACGTCACAGTCGCCGGTTCGAGCATCGACGGGACGTTCTACGGTCCTGCGGTCAATGAAATCGGCGGCGGATTCCACATCGCCGGCGGCAATCCGGACGAGCGGATCGACGTTCTCGGCGCCTTCGTCGGCAAGAAATAATGCCGCCGTCGACGCAGCGTCGCGGGGCTGCCGTGGCCCTGGCGATGGCGCACGGTCTGTATGCAACCGCAGCGTTTAGCGAGGAACTGCCGCTCCAGCCAGTCAGCCTCGATGCAACTGCGGTGAGCGTCGAGCCCACTACCGCCTCTTCCAACTGCCAGGCCGGGGTGTGCAGCTACCGCCTTTCCGCTCAGCAACTGCTGACCATCGCCAGCCGGATGGTCATGGACCGCAAATACGCCGAAGCTCGCCCCCTGGTCGCGGCGCTCCGCCATGCGCCGGGGATGACTGTCCCGTACGATTTCCTCGAGGGCCTAATCGCACTGGAAACTGGCGATCCAAAGGCTGCGGCGCGCCGGTTCCGCCATATTCTCAAGGACCGGCCCGGCGAAACCCGGGTCCGCCTGGAGCTCGCCAAGGCGCTGATGGCTCAGGGCGACATGCCCGCAGCGGACTATCATCTGCGGCTGGCTCAGAACGACGAACAATTGCCCGAGGAGATCGCCCGCGCAATCAGCAACGCACGCAGCATCATTCGCAGCAAGCGCAGCTGGCAGTTCGGCTTTGATTTCGGACTGGCGCCCGACACCAACATCAATTCGGCGACCAACGCCCAGACGGTCGACATCAATTTCGGTCCGGACCGTCTTCCGATCTCGCTTGACGACACAGCGCGTGCGCGCTCGGGCACCGGGCTGACAGCAAGCACCTATGGCAGCTTGCGCCTTCCAACCTCAGAACGCGCCGCAATTGTCTTCGACCTCGATGCCACTATGGTTAATTACAAAGGTAAACAGGCCGATGACTATTCGGTCCAGCTGGCCGCTGGTCCGGAATGGCGGCTCGGTGCCACAACCAATCTGACGCTCCAGGGAGTTGTGCTGTACCGTTGGTACGGCGGCAAACTGGCCGCACGCCAGTTTGGCGCAAAACTCGGCCTGCAGCACGATCTCGGCCCAAGCCAGCGAATAGGATTGCAGATCGACGGTCGCCACACCGATTCAGCCTTTGGCGACGGTTTCCGCGGCTGGCAACTTGGCGGGGCGGCCACCTATGAACACGTCGTCGCCAAATCCGCGATTGCGTCAGCCAGCCTGTTCGCGCGGCGCGATGTTATGAAGCTGGCGGCGTTTTCCAACACCACCGTCGGGATTAACCTCGGGATTGGCGGCGAGCTACCGCTCGGGGTCAACGCCGGAATATCCGGCGGGGTGAGCCATGCACGCTACGATGAGCCGCAATATGCCTTCACCCCCGATATCTTGTCGCCTGAAAGCCGCAAGGATTGGCGCTACCAGGCCCGCGCCTACCTTGGTCTGAGGAAAATCCGGGTGCTCGGCTTTTCGCCTTCGGTCGAATATCAATACTCCGAAGTGCAGACCAATTATGCCTATTATCGATCCACGCGCCACCGGGTGCAGTTCAAGCTTGCCCGCTATTTCTGATCGGCAACCATCGCATCTACGTGAGACCCCGCCGACATCGCCTAAAAAAATCAAAGCGGTTGGAGCATTTGACGCAATCGGGCATTACATTGGAACCATGCTTCATCCGATAATTCCCGTGATCCTGTGCGGCGGCAGCGGCACCCGCCTGTGGCCGCGCAGCCGCGCGATTAAACCCAAACCGTTTCTGCCGCTGATCGGAGAGACCAGCTTGTTCGAGGCAACGCTTGCCCGCTGCACCGCCGAGGCCGGCTTTGATCCGCCAGTGGTGGTGACCGGGACCGCACATCTCGAGCATGTCGAGCAGCAGCTGGTCGGAAACCCGGGCGCCGCGATCATCGTCGAGCCCGCTGCGAAAAATACTGCTGCGGCCATCGCCCTGGCCGCGCTGCGCCTGCCGGAAGATGCGGTCATGCTGGTCTGCCCGAGCGACCACTACATCGGCGATTGCGACGCCTTCGCCGCTGCCGCCCGCGCCGCCGCTTCGCTGGCGGAGGAAGGCTGGCTGGTCGCCTTTGGCATTGAGGCGCGCACGCCGGAGACCGGCTTCGGCTATCTGCAGCGCGGCGAGGCGGTGGGTGAGCATGGCTTCCGCGTCGCCCAATTCGTCGAAAAGCCCAATCTGGAACGCGCCACCGCCTTTCTCGCGGAGGGAACCTATGCCTGGAACGGCGGCATATTCGCCTTCCGGGTCAAGGATTTCCTCGACGAACTCAACCGCCATCGCCCCGCCATCGCCGAATCCGCGCGCCGGGCCGTCGCCGCTGGCCGGGAGGACGGGCACAGATTCCATCCCGACGCCGCAGCCTTTGCCGAGATCGACAGCGAATCGGTCGATTACGCAGTCATGGAAAACACCCAGCGCGCCGCGATGGTGCCGGCCGATATGGCCTGGTCCGACATCGGCAACTGGCAGGCGCTCCACGCCGCGCGAGAATGCGATGCGGACGGCAACAGTGTCACCGGCCCCGCCGAACTGATCGACTGCCGCAATGTGCTGGTCGACAGCGATTCGCTGCGAGTGTCGGTGATCGGTCTCCAGGGCGTGATCGTCGTCATCGATGGCGGCGAGGTGCTGGTGACCACCGCCGAGGGCGCGCAGAAGGTCGGCACACTTGGCGGTGCCCTAAACCAGTGAGAGTTCACCAGTGAGCGTTGCGCTGCCCATCCGCATGGTCGAAAAACCGTGGGGCCGGGACGTGCTGCCCCCGCCGTTCAACGCGCCCGCCGGTCAGCGCATCGGCGAAATCTGGTTCGAGCCGCCGCCCGGGTTGCCGCAGCTGCTGGTAAAATACCTCTTCACCAGCGACAAACTATCGGTCCAGGTCCACCCCTCCGACGCACAGCTGCCCGGCCACGGCAAGGAAGAGTGCTGGCTGGTGATCGATGCCGAACCCGGTGCGGCGCTGGGCGTGGGCTTTCGCCAGGCCATCACCCGCGAGGCGATGCATGCCGGGGCGCTGGACGGCAGCATTGAGCATTTGCTCGAATGGCATTCGGTGCGGGCTGGCGACTTCTTTTACATTCCGGCCGGTACCGTCCATGCCATCGGCGCTGGCGTCAGCCTGATCGAAGTGCAGCAGACCAGCGAAGTAACCTACCGGCTCTACGATTATGGCCGCCCGCGCGAGCTGCATCTGGACGAAGGGCTGGCGGTTGCGCGCGGGGAGCCGCATCCAGGCTCCCTGCGCCGCAAGGTTCCGGATCGCGGGGCGATCATGCTGGTGGACGGACCGCTGTTCCGGCTCGACCGGCTTGACGGCGCCCCCGATGCATCGACCCTGGCGCGTTACGGGCAAGCGCCGGTTCTGGCGATCCCGATGCAGGGCGAACTGCGCGTGCTGGGCGAACGCGTTGCCCCTGGGGAATGCGCGCTCGCGGAAACGCTTGACGATGTCGGCCTTGCGCCTTCCGCCCTTTGCCTGATTGCCCAGCCCTGCGGCACTTGATCCTGGCGCGTACTCGCTGCAAGGACGATTCCGGCGCGGTGCAAATTGCACTCGTATAAAATGCAGGTCCGCTTAACCCGAGCTTGTCGAAGGGCTGCACTTGTTCTTGCGGCGGGGCGCCACGCCTCGAACACAAGGCGGATCTAGTGATTGGGAGAGTTCACGTGTCCACCATCCACCCCGTCCCCGCCGAATGGGCCAAGCGCGCCTATGTCGATGCCGCTGGTTACGCAGAAAAATACCGCCGTTCTATCGAACAGCCGGAGGCCTTCTGGCGCGAGGAATCGGCTCGGCTCGACTGGATCAAGCCGTGGACCCAGCTCGGCAAATGCAGCTTCGATGAGGCCGACTTCAACATCGAATGGTTCGCCGACGGCACGCTGAACGTCTCGGCCAATTGCCTTGACCGGCATCTTGCCGAACACGGGGACACCACCGCGATCATTTGGGAAGGCGACGATCCCGCCCAGCAGCGCAAGCTGACCTACCGGGAATTGCACGAAGAAGTGTGCCGCTTCGCCAACGCGCTAAAGGCGCTCGGCGCGGGACGCGGCGAGCGGATCACGATCTACATGCCCATGATCCCCGAGGCGGCGATCGCCATGCTCGCCTGCACCCGTATCGGCGCGATCCATTCAGTGGTGTTCGGCGGCTTTTCGCCGGAAGCGCTTGCCGGGCGCATCCAGGACTGCGACTCGCGCCTGGTCGTTACCGCCGACGGCGGCATGCGCGGCGGCAAGCTGGTGCCGCTCAAGGCCAATGTCGATGCGGCGCTGGCGCAATGCCCTGGTGTCGACGCGGTGCTGGTTGTCCGCCATGCCAACAATGCGATCCCCATGGCTCCGAGCCGCGACCACTGGTGGCACGAGCAGCGCGAGGCGACCACGGCCCATTGCCCGCCTGAGGAAATGGGCGCGGAGGACCCGCTGTTCATCCTCTATACCTCGGGCAGCACCGGCAAGCCGAAGGGCGTGCTGCACACCACCGGCGGCTATCTCGCCTGGGCGGCGATGACCCATCACTACGTGTTCGATTACCGGCCCGGCGAGGTTTATTGGTGCGCCGCCGATATCGGCTGGGTCACCGGGCATTCCTATGTCGTTTACGGCCCGCTGGCCAACGGCGCGACCTGCGTGATGTTCGAAGGCGTGCCCAACTGGCCCGATCACTCGCGCTTCTGGCAGATCGTCGATCGCCATCAGGTCAACATCTTCTACGGCGCCCCCACCGCCCTGCGCGCGCTGATGCGCGAGGGAGACGAATGGGTGAAGCGCACGAGCCGCACGTCGCTGCGCCTGCTCGGCAGCGTCGGCGAGCCAATCAATCCGGAGGCCTGGGAATGGTACTGGAAGGTGGTCGGCGATCAGCGTTGTCCGATTGTCGACACCTGGTGGCAGACCGAAACCGGCGGTGCAATGATCACGCCGTTGCCCGGCGCGACAGACCTCAAGCCCGGTTCAGCTTCATTCCCCATGTTCGGCGTAGAGCCTCAGCTAGTCGATGCCGAGGGTCAGGTGCTGGACGGGGCGGCTGAGGGAAACCTGTGCATCACGCAGAGCTGGCCCGGCCAGATGCGCAGCGTCTGGGGCGATCACGACCGTTTTTTCCAGACCTATTTCTCCACCTACAAAGGCACTTATTTCACCGGCGACGGCTGCCGGCGAGACGAGGACGGCTACTACTGGATCACCGGCCGGGTCGACGACGTGATCAACGTCTCGGGCCACCGGATGGGCACCGCCGAGGTCGAAAGCGCGCTGGTCGTGCATTCCAAGGTGGCCGAGGCCGCCGTGGTAGGCATGCCGCACGACATCAAGGGTCAGGGCATCTACGCCTATGTAACCTTGAATGCCGGGGAGGCCGAGAGCGAGACGATGCGCAAGGAACTGGTCCAATGGGTGCGCAAGGAAATCGGCCCGATTGCCACGCCTGATGTTATCCACTTTGCCCCGGCACTGCCCAAGACTCGCTCGGGCAAGATCATGCGCCGCATTCTGCGCAAGATCGCCGAAGGGGATACGGCGAACTTGGGTGATACATCGACGCTTGCCGATCCCTCGGTTGTCGATACTCTGCTGATGACAAAGGGCGCGTAGAAGGGCTCCCCCCGCAGCAACTGCAATCGGCTGGGCAACCTGCGTGTTCAGGCCGCCAGTCGGTACGGCTGTATATCCCCCGCCAAATAGAGGTTGCGCGCCTTTGCCCGGCTGAGTTTGCCCGAACTGGTGCGTGGCAAGGTGCGCGGCGGGATCAATTCGATAACGCATTTCATGCCGGTGACCGATTGCACCTTGTCGCGAATCTGGTCGTGCAGCTTGCGCCGCTCCTCGGGATCGGTGACGCGGCAATGGACCAGCACGGCGGGCACCTCCTCGCCGTGCTCGTTCTCCAGGGAGAAGGCGGCGATGTCGCCGTGGTTGAAGCCAGGCAGCTGTTCCACCGCCCATTCGATGTCCTGCGGCCAGTGGTTCTTGCCGTTGATGATGATCATGTCTTTCGCCCGGCCGACGATGAACAGATAGCCATTGGCCATATAACCCATGTCGCCGGTATCGAGCCAGCCGCCGATCATGCAGGCGGCGGTCGCTTCGGGATCGCGGTAATAGGAGTGCATCAGGCTGGTGCCGGTGCACCACACCTTGCCGATCTGATGGTCGGCCAGCAGCTTGTCGCTCTCGCCCCGCACCTCCACCCTCATGCCGCGCACCGGCTTGCCGCAATTGACGATGGCGCGGTAGCGGGCGGGGCGCGAGAGATCGCGCGGCGTGCCGGACAGGCGCTCTTCCTCGACCAGTTCGATATGGATGCCCTCACCCGGCGGCATCAGGGTGACAGCGAGTGTGGCCTCGGCCAGGCCGTAGCTGGGCATGAAAGCGCTTGCCTTGAAGCCGGCCTCGGCAAAGACGTTGACGAAATTCTGCATGACATCGGGCCGGATCATGTCGGCGCCGTTGCCAGCGAGCCGCCAGCGCGACAGGTCGAAGCGTTCGGATACATGGGTCTGGCTGGACACGCGCCGCGCACAGATGTCATAACCGAAGGTCGGCGAATAGCTGAGGCTGTAGCCCGGATTGCGGCTGATCAGATCCAGCCAGGCGAGCGGGCGGCGGGCGAAATCCTCGGTCTTGAGGTAGTCGCAAGAGACCTGGTTGGCGACCAACGAGAGGAAGCAGCCGACCAGCCCCATGTCATGGTACCACGGCAGCCAGCTGATCGCGCGGTCGTTCGGCCCCACTTGCATGCCGTGGCCGTGCCCGGCGAGGTTGGCGAGCAGGGCGCGGTGGGTTATCGCGACGCCGTGCGGGAAGCGGGTGGATCCGCTGGAATATTGCAGGAAGCAGATATCGTCGGGCTGTAATTCGGGTAAAGCACAGCGCGGCGCGGTCTCTCGGCTGAAATCCTCCCAGGCGAGCCCTTCGCAGCCCTGTTTGGCGGCAGCGGCGCCGGCCAGTTCGGCCAGCTCTTCCGGGTACAGCAGCAGGGTCGGCTCGGCGCTGGTCATCTGCACCGCGATCTGATCGATATAGCTGTCCTTGCCGCCGAAGCTGGTTGGCAGCGGCAACGGCACCGGCCATACGCCGGCATAGATCGCCCCGCAGAACAAAGCGGCGAAGTCTGGCCCGGTTTCGGCGATCAGCGCAACGCGGTCCCCCGGCTTCACCCCGCGATCGATCAAACGGTAGGCCGCCTCGAGCGCATCGCGGCGCAGTTCGGCATAGGGATAGGGCCGAATGAGAACCCCGCGCGGATCGTGGAAATTGAGGCCAAGCTGCCCCCTTGCCGCATAATCCAGCGCATCCGCGAAAGTCGCGAAATCGGCATGACGGCGGGGAAGGCTGTCCATATTCGGCGTGGGGAGAAGAATGATCTCGGCAGGCGGCGCGAGCGTCGCTATGTCGGACATATGTTGTAACCCGCTATTATAGTTGCCGTAATTGCGCGAGCAGAGCAGGTGACCGGAGGGTTTTTGCGCCTCACGGTTCGTACAGCCTTTTCTGGTCACGCGCGGACTTCCCTATTTGGGGGTGACTGTGGCACGATTATGGCCAGATATGAGACAATCCGCAACAACGCGGCCCGGCAATCGCCGTGACAAACCGCCGCCAAAGCCGCTGACCGCTGTTCGGCTGGAGGAGTTGGGGCTCGCCTATGTCGCCCGATTCGCTGTCAGTGCGGCGAAGCTTGACGCCTATCTGCGCCGCAAACTGCGCGAGCGCGGCTGGGCCGGCGAGGGGGAGCCTGCCGTCGATGCGGTGGTCGAACGCTTCGTCGCCTCGGGCTATGTCGATGACGCCGCCTATGCCCGCTCGAAGACCGGCAGCCTATTGCGGCGCGGTTATGGCATGCGGCGGGTGTCGCAGACGCTGGGCGCGGCGGGCATCGGCGAGGAAGCGCGGCTGGCGGCCCCGGCGGCTGAGGATGATCGCCGCCGCGCCGCGCTGGTGATGGCGCGCAAACGCCGGCTCGGTCCGTTCGGCGCCGGGCCTGCAGACCGCGCCGCGCGAGAAAAGCAGATCGCCGCCCTGCTGCGCGCCGGGCACCCCCTCGACAGCGCCCGACAATTGGTCGATGCGCCAAGCATCGAAGCGGCCGAGGAGTGGGCCGCGCAGGCTATCGGGAACGACGCATGCGATTGACCACCGGAACTCTTTGGGCAGCGCTGCTGGCGCTCGCCGCCTGCTCGCCGCCTGCCGGTGCGGGGGCATCCTCGTCCCCCGCCGCTGCGAGCACGGCGCATCCCGTCTCGGCCCTGCCGGTGATCCCGCTCACCGTGACCACTGCGGGCAAGGCGCACCGCTTCGAGGTGGAAATAGCGCGGAGCGGGGAGGAGCAGGCGAAAGGACTGATGTTCCGCACCGCGCTGGGCGCCAACGAAGGTATGATCTTTCCGATGGACCCGCCGCGCTCCGCCGCGTTTTGGATGCGCAACACGGTAATCCCCCTCGACATAATTTTTATCGGCACCGACCGCCGCATTCTCAATATCGCGGCTAATACCGTGCCCTATTCCGAGGCATCGCTGGCGTCCTCCGGTGCCGTGTCGGCAGTGCTTGAGCTGAATGGCGGCCGCGCGGCGCAATTGGGCATCGGACCGGGGGACCATGTGGAGTGGTAGTGCGCCATTACACAACGCCCCTTGCCCCTGCGCCCTTAAATCCGCTACGCGCCATGTCCATGGGAATTCTCTCCAAGCTCTTCACCTGGTGGGACGGCGCCACCATCGGCACGCTGATCACCAGCGCGATGACCGGCGAGCAGGTCGGCACCGACGCGCAGGGCAACCGCTACTACCGCGCGAAAAAGCGCCGCCCCGCCGATCAGCCATTCGGCGGCAGCGAGCGGCGCTGGGTGATCTATGAGGGGATCAACGACGCCAGCCGGGTGCCGCCCGAATGGCACGGCTGGCTGCACAATTCTTACGATGGCGTGCCCGAAAGCCATCTCCCGCCAGCGCGTATCTGGGAGGTCGACTATACGCCCAACGCCACCGGCACCGGGCAGGCCTATCGCCCCCAGGGCGCGCTGGAGCGGGGCGGCAAGCGCGCGCCCGCGACCGGCGACTATGAAGCATGGTCGCCGGATGGTGACAAGCTGATGACCTCGCCGGACGCCTGACGCATGAGGCGGGCGCTCGCCCTCACCGCACTCGCCGCGCTGGTGCTGTCCCTGTCACTGGGCGGATGCTCCCGCGAGCCCGACGCGGTTGAACAGGCGCGAGCTACCGATGTGCCGCAAGCGGTC
>JANMCD010000172.1:0-1823 GCA_031360905.1 Novosphingobium sp. | reverse complement strand
CTCGGTCTGGAACGGCTTGGCGAGATAGTCGTCGGCCCCGGCGTCGAGCCCGGCCACCTTGTCAGACCACGAATCGCGCGCGGTCAGCACCAGCACGGGAAAGCGGCGGCCTTCCTTGCGCCACATACCAAGAACGGTCAGCCCATCGATTTCGGGCAAGCCCAGATCGAGCACGACCGCATCATAGTCTTCGCTCGAGCCCATGTAGTGGCCGTCTTCGCCATCGACCGACAGATCGACTGCATAGCCGTTCTGTTCGAGCGTCGATTTGAGCTGCTTGCCGAGAGTGGGTTCATCCTCGACGATCAGGATGCGCATTTCTGTGTTTTCCCTTTGCCGTGCGGATTCAAATGGGGCGAAAGCCCCCCAGCGTCAAGCAAGCCGGGCGAAACAGCGCTTTCGGTCAGCGCTTCTGGCCGATCAACACGCCGGAGCGCGCATCGACATCGACAAACACCACGCGGCCATCGCGGATGAATTTGAGCCGGTAGGCCATGGCAGTCGGATCGTATTCCGGACCGAGATATTGCATCCCCTTCATCACCGGCAGAACCTGCCGCTCGATCTCCCGCAGACTGCGGACATTGCCGGCGCGCATATCCTTGCGCACCTGGCCCTGTTCGCCAGTTGGCTGGGCAAAGGCCGGAAGTGTCGTCGCACCGAGGGACAAGCCGGCAGCAATCACGGTCAAGGCGGAAATCAGTTTCATGGCGGGAACTGGCCTAGGCGCGCGGCTTTGAACAACCGGTGAATGGCTGGGGCGAGCCGGTTTCAACGAGTCATCTCATATTTTACGGTAAGCGTAGCAGAAATCCCCACCTGACCAGGCTCAATTGGCGTCACTTTTTCCGATGACGCCGCCGTTACCACGATGGCGCCGTCGCCCTGCCCGATCATTCTCGAGGCGGCATAAGTTTCGGAAAGCTCGAGGAGGCGCTGGCCGGTATATCCGGCCAGCCCTGCCAGCTCTCTGGCGCGGGCCTGGGCACTGGCAAAGGCTGACTTGCGCGCTTCGGCCTGGGCCGATGCCGGATTTTCCACCTGGAAGCTGGGCCCAGAGAAGTTGTTTGCCCCCACTGCGATCAAAGCATCGAGCGTCGGCCCAATACTCCCGATCTTGCGCAGCGTGACATTGACCTGGTTGGTCACGTCGTAGCCCAGGAAGCGCGGAGGCGTGCCGTCGTTGGCATAGCTGAATTGCGGGCTGAGGTTGAAATTGGACGTCTGGATATCGCTTGCCGCTATGCCAAGCTGGCGGAGCCGCGAAACTATCGCCGTCATCCGTGTGGCATTGTCGCGCGCCGCGGCGTCGGCCGTCATCGCCCGCGTGGTCACGCCAGCGCTGACGATAGCAAGGTCCGGCTTTGCCTTGACGGTCTCACTGACGGTCAGTTCGATGACCGGCCCCTGGACCGCGATCTGAATTTCGGCTGCATTGGCTTGGGCCGTGCAAGCAAGCAGCGCAGCGGTGGCGGCAATGAGGAGGGATAGTTTCATTGGCAAGGCTCCTGGTTGGCGACAATTTCGAACTGATGTGATGTCGGTGCGCTGAACAATCAGCATTGGCGTAGCCGGGCGATATAGGCTGTGCGTATCGCGCGGGTCATCGCGCCAGGACGCCCGTCCGCGATCCGCCGTCCATCGACCTCAACGACGGGCAGCACCAGAATGCCTGCTGCGGAGACCAGCGCTTCGCGCGCAGCGAACAGTTCCTCCGGCGTGAACGGCCGCTCCTCGACCTCCAGCCCCAGTTCGCGCGCAATGGCGATAACGCTGATCCGGGTAACCCCTGGCAGCACGCCATGATCGACCGGATGCGAGAC
>JANMCD010000138.1:0-16172 GCA_031360905.1 Novosphingobium sp. | reverse complement strand
TGTTCGGCGATCGGTGCGTCCTATGCCGGGCATCTCGGCGTGACGTCTTCGTCCGGACCCGGCATTTCGCTCAAGGGCGAAGCGATGGGGCTGGCGGTGATGACCGAACTGCCGCTGATCATCGTCAATTCGCAGCGCGGCGGGCCCTCGACCGGTTTGCCGACCAAGACCGAACAGTCCGACCTCTATCAGGCGGTCTATGGCCGCAACGGCGACGCGCCGATGCCGGTCGTTGCCGCGCGCTCGCCGTCCGACGCCTTCGATTGCGCGATCGAGGCCTGCCGCATCGCCACCCAGTTCATGACGCCGGTGATTCTGCTGACCGACGGCTATATTGCCAATGCCGCCGAGCCTTGGAAAATCCCCGATGCCAACAACTTCGAGCCGTTTCCGGTGACTTTTCTCGAGGAAAAGAACGGCGGCGATGTCGTGCTACCCTACAAGCGCGATCCGCGCGGCGTGCGCCCCTGGATCAAGCCGGGGACCCCCGGGCTGATGCACCGCATCGGCGGTATCGAGAAGGCCATCGACACCGGCAACATCGACTATTCGTCCGACGTCCACGAAATCCAGACCGAGGCCCGCAAGGCCAAGGTGGACGGCGTCGCCAACAGCATTCCCGATCAGGAAGTGAATTTCGGCAAGGCCGGGGGCAAGCTGGCGGTGGTGGGCTGGGGATCGACCTATGGGCCGATCTATCAGGCGGTTCGGCGAGCGCGCGGGCGCGGGTTCGATGTCAGCCACATCCACGTCCGGCACATCTGGCCCTTGCCGAAGAATCTTGGGCAATTGCTGAAGGGTTACGACCATGTCCTCGTGCCAGAGATGAACACCGGCCAGTTCAAGACGGTGCTGCGCGATCAGTTCCTGGTCGACGCCCGGCCGCTCACCAAGGTCAGCGGCCAGCCGTTCACAATCGCTGAAATCGAAGCGGCGATCGGCACCTTCTTCGATGCCATTCCGGGCAATGAGGGCGGCGAAGTTCCGGCCGACGATACCCAGCTTCCTAGCATCAAGGCGGTGAACCCATGAACGACATGACCCCCATCACCACCACGCTCAAGGACTGGGAGACCGACCAGGAAGTGCGCTGGTGCCCCGGTTGCGGCGATTATGCGATCCTTAAGGCGGTGCAGCGCATCTTGCCGGAAATCGGCGCCGATCCGGCCAAGACCGTGTTCGTCTCGGGCATCGGCTGCTCCAGCCGTTTTCCCTATTACATCGAAAGCTACGGTTTCCACACCATTCACGGCCGCGCGCCGGCCTTCGCCACCGGAATCAAGCTTGCCAATCCGGAGCACGACGTCTGGCTGGTCACCGGCGATGGCGACGGCATGTCGATTGGCGGCAACCACACCATGCATATTCTGCGCCGCAATCTCGATTGCCAGATCCTGCTGTTCAACAACGAGATCTATGGCCTTACCAAGGGGCAATATTCGCCGACCAGCCGGCTCGGCACCAACAGCCCGACCTCGCCCGGCGGCTCGGTCGACCGGCCAGCGCGGCCTTGCGCCTTTGCGCTTGGCGCCGGCGCCCGGTTCGTCGCGCGCGGCTTCGATGTTTCGAAGGAGTTGCCAAACGTGCTGAAGGCGGCCCATGCTCACAAGGGCGCTGCCTTCATCGAGATTTTCCAGAACTGCATCGTCTACAACAAGGATGTGTTCGATGACTTCGCCGCTCCCAAGGGCGCGGAAGCCAACCAGCTCTGGCTGAAGCACGACGAGCCCATGTTGTTCAACAAGGGGACAAAGGGGCTGAGAGTTAATCTCGACCACCTGCACCTCGAAATCGTGGACGTTATTGACGGTGATTGGCAGGCGGCCGGCGTGGTCATCCACGATGCTACCAACCGGGCGGTCGCCCATATGCTGATCGAAATGCCGTTCGGCGCATTCCCCATGGCGCTCGGCGTCCTTTACGACGACCCGCGTCCGACCTTCGAAGAAACCATCCTCGGCCAGGATGCGAAGTTGACGGAGGGCAAGCAGGCGAACCTGGCCAAGCTGCTTAGCACAGGGCAAACCTGGACGGTGGACGCCTGATCAACTGGGGGCTTTACTCCGTCCGCGCGGTGCGGAGAATTCTTGCCCGTATTGCGATGCAGGTGCATATGGTCAGACGATGAATGCGCAGGCGCCGGTCAGGGGTACGGAGCTTGTTGCGGGTGGCCGTTCGCTCGGCGTTGCGCCGCAGTGGCTGGCGCGCATCTGGTCCGGCGGGATTGATCGCATAATCGCACTGCTGGATACGGGCATCGTTCGAGGTTCTATCGAAGGCATTTTGCCCGATGGCAGTGTTCGGCTGATTGGCGGACGTCAGCCTGGGTTTCAGGCCAAGGTCGTACTGCGCGATGGGCGTGCGCTGCTGCGCCTGGCGACGTCCGGCTCAGTGGGCTTGTATCAGGCCTGGGCAGCCGGGGAATGGGAAAGCCCCGATCCGGTCGCGCTGTTCGCTTTGACGATGGACAATGCTGCCGAGCTTGGCGGCGTAGGCAGGGCGAAGGGACCATGGCGATTGGTTGCCCGCCTGTTGCATTGGCTTCGCCGCAATACCCGCCGGGGCGCGGTTCACAACATTCATGCGCATTACGATCTCGGCAATGATTTCTACGCGACCTGGCTCGATCCGACGATGAGCTATTCCTCTGCACGGTTCGGGGCAGGGGCAAGCACACTCGAAGCGGCGCAGCGCTGCAAGCTGGAGAGCATTGCCGCGAGGCTGGCCGGCGCCCGGTCGGTGCTCGAAATCGGCTGCGGCTGGGGATCTCTGGCCCGGCGGTTTGCCGATAGCGGCGCGGCGGTCACTGCCATCAGCCTCTCCGACGCGCAGCTGGCCTGGGCGCGGGACCGGCACGGCGCGGCCGGGATAGATTTCAGGAAGCTCGATTACCGGGATATCGCCGGCCAGTTCGACGCGATCTCCAGCGTCGAGATGGTCGAGGCAGTGGGCCGAGAATACTGGCCGGATTTCTTCGACTGCCTCGCGCGCTGCCTCAAACCCGGCGGCCGCGCCGCGCTCCAGTTTATCGCCATACGCGACGACCTGTTCGATGCTTACGCACGCAGTGCCGACTTCATCCAGACCTACATCTTCCCTGGCGGCATGCTGGTGCGCGACAGCGAATTCCGCCGGCTTGCCGAAGCGCGCGGGCTGGAATGGCGGGATCCGGTATCATTCGGTCGTGATTACGCCGAGACGCTGTGCCGGTGGCGCGCGAATTTCGAGGCAGCCGTTGAGCAAGGCCGGCTGCCGGCCGGGTTCGATTCCCGCTTCATCGGCTTATGGCGCTATTATCTCATGTATTGCGAAGGCGGCTTCCGCGGCGGCGGGATCGATGTCGCCCAGGTGACGTTGGTCAAGCGCGCGTAATCAGGGGTTAAGTGCCGCTGATCAGGGAATGGACCGGAAAATGCCGTTGCTCCCGCGTGAGCGCGCCAGCACATTGTCGTGCACGATCGGGCATAGCAGTTGGTGGAAAGCACAGCCGACCAGACCATTGTTCCACCAGATTACCTCACCCTGCAGCGATTCGAGCCCCGGGATCGTCAGCCAGCACAGCGTGCCGTTGTGCATGCGGTTGATCGCCATTGCCGAAAAGCCGCTCAGCGACAGGTCATTGATCACGGTCTGGAAGCCCTTCGACCCGGAGGGGCGGAGCGAGGCAGCGATGGAAATCCGGGTGCGCGGTGCGCTGCGGTCTTCCTGAGCGGCGGTGCTGTACTTATCGGGCGTGCTATACATCGTTGACATGGCAACCTCGCGTGCTTTCCGACCGATGGATCAGGAGTCTGCACACAGGATGCCCTGAAATGCTTGCGCTGCCGCTACCGTGGCTGGTTAACCGATTCGCGGTGTCCGCTGGCGAATTGTTCACCAAGCAATGTAACAATGCGTTCAGCCACGACCTCCGGGGCCTTCACCGTCGCCGGATCTTCGCCCGGATAGGCGCGGGCGCGCATCGCGGTGCGTGTTGCGCCGGGGCTGACCAGTGCGACGCGGACCTTGGAGATGTTCTTGGTCTCCTGTGCATAGCAATCGAGCAGCACTTCGAACGCCGCCTTGCTCGCGGCATAGGCGCCCCAATAGGCGCGCGGCTGCTTGGCGACATTGCTCGTCAGCCCGATCACCCTGGCGTCTGTGCTCTTGCGGAGCATCGGATTGAAGGCCGCGAGCAGCGCCTGGGTGGCGAGCACATTGGTGCTGAGCGCCTGACTGAAGGCCTTGGGATCGATATCCGTCACCGAAGTGAGCTGCGGCAGCACCGCGGCGTTGATAATGAGCATATCGAGCGCCTGCCAGCGCTGGGCGATTGCGGCGGCAAGGCGGGCGATGGCGTCAGGCTCGGTGAGGTCGAGCGGCGCGATGGTTGCGTGGCCGCCCGCTTGGTGAATGCGATCTTCCACCGCTTCCAGCGCCTTGGTGCCGCGCCCGGTGAGGACGACATGCGCGCCGGCCGCCGCCAGCGCCTCGGCGGTTGCCGCACCGATGCCGCGGCTCGCCCCAGTGACGAGCGCGACCTGCCCGCCGAATGCGGTCACGCGACTTTGTCGACCGGCAGGACCAGCTGGTCGGGGCGTTCGCGCTCTTCTACGTCGGTCAGCCTGGTCGGGTATTCGCCGGTGAAACAGGCGTCGCAATATTGCGGGGCCGCCTTGGCCCGCCCGGGTTCGCCGACCGCACGATATAGTCCGTCAATCGAGACGAAGGCCAGGCTGTCGGCATGGATGAACTGCGCCATGGCCTCGACATCCATTTGCGCCGCCAGCAGCTTGGAGCGTTCCGGCGTATCGACACCGTAGAAGCAGCTGTGCTCGGTCGGCGGGCTGGCGATGCGCATATGCACCTCCGCCGCGCCGGCATCGCGCATCATCTGGACGATCTTCATCGAAGTGGTTCCGCGCACGATCGAATCGTCGATCAGCACAATGCGCTTGCCCTGGACGATGGCGCGGTTGGCGTTGTGCTTGCGCTTGACCTCGGCATGGCGCGCACCGTCCGATGGCTGGATGAAGGTGCGGCCGACATAGTGCGAGCGGATGATGCCAAGCTCGAAGGGTATGCCCGATTGCTGGGCGTAGCCAATGGCGGCGGGCACCCCGCTATCGGGCACCGGGATGACGATATCGGCATTGGCCGGCGCTTCCTTGGCCAGTTCCACGCCGATCTGCTTGCGCGCCTCGTACACCGACCTGCCGCCGCTGACCGAATCGGGGCGGCTGAAATAAACATGCTCGAACAAGCAGGGACGAGGGCTTTGCTGGCGGAACGGCCGGTGGCTGGATATCCGCCCGTCGTGGGTGACCTCGATCAACTCGCCCGGTTCGACCTCACGGACGAAATCGGCGCCGACCACGTCGAGCGCGACAGTTTCGCTGGCGAACACCGTCGCCCGATTGCCCTCTGGGCCGATCTTGCCCATCACCAGCGGTCGAATGCCCAGCGGATCGCGGCAAGCGACCATGCGCTTGGGGGTCATGCAGATCAGCGAATAGGCGCCCTCGACAAGCCGCAGCGCATCGACGAAACGGTCGAGCAATGTCGGATAGCGGCTGGTGGCGATAAGATGGACGATGACTTCGGTATCGGACGTCGACTGGAAGATCGAACCCTTGTTCACCAGCTCGCGCTTGAGGCTCATCGCGTTGGAAATATTGCCGTTATGCGCAATCGAAAAGCCGCCGTGGGCAAGGTCGGCGAACAGCGGCTGGATGTTCCTCAGCCCCGAGCCGCCGGTGGTCGAATAGCGGACATGGCCGGATGCCATGCCGCCGGGCATCTCGGCAAAGCTTTCATTGCTGGCAAACACCTGGGCGACATGGCCGATGCCGCGGCGTGCATAGAATTCGCTGCCATCGTAGCTGACGATGCCGACTGCCTCCTGCCCGCGGTGCTGCAGGGCGTGCAGTCCAAGCGCGGTCATCGCGGCGGCCTCCGTGGTGCCGATCACCCCGAAGATGCCGCATTCCTCGCGCAGCTTGTCGCCGTCACAGTCGAGGAAGGGGTGCGTCAAATTCATGGATTCGCCCGGCCATTTGCAGGGGGGCCGATGTGGCCCTTGTTGACGGCGAAAGCAAGGGGAAGCCCGCTGCGCATTTTGGCTGGGCCGAAATCGAAATTTCCAGCGTTGTCAATATGTCAAGGTTGCGGCGGGGTGGGCGATGTGGATCGGCCGCTTATCCCGGTTGCCGGATGAAGTTCCGCCGGTGCTTGCCAGCCCGTGGTGCCGCCCCTAAACGGCGCAACTTCCGGCACGATGAACAGAGTTCCCGCTTGATCCTCACCCCCTTCGAATGGACCATCGCCAAGCGGTACATGCTGCCCGGGCGGGGCGAGGCGTTTATTGCGCTGGTCGCCGGCATCAGCCTTGCCGCGGTGATGCTGGGTGTCGCCGCGCTGGTGATTGTCATGAGCGTGATGAACGGATTTCGCGCCGAACTGTTCGACAAGATCGTCGGCCTCAACGGCCATGCCATCATCCAGGCCTACGGCGGCAGGCTGGATAATTGGCAGCAGGTGCTCAAGGAAGTGCGCGCGACGCCCGGGGTGGTCCGCGCCTCGCCGCTGATCGAGCAACCCCTGCTGGTGACGTTCAACGGTCGGGTCGAGGCGATTTTGGCGCGGGGCAATACCCCCGAGGATATCCGCCGCATCGCGCCGCAGATCAAGATGGGCACGCTGGCCGAGCTGCAGCCGGGGTCCGGCAATGTCGCCATCGGCGCGCGGCTCGCGGAAAACCTGGGCGCGCGGGTAGGTGACATGATCACCATCATCAACCCCCAGGGCCGCTCCACCCCGTTCGGCACCGTCCCGCGCGAGATCGGCTATCACGTCTCGGCGATCTTCGAGATCGGAGTCTACGACTACGATCAAACCTTCGTGGTGATGCCGATGCTTGACGCGCAGACCCTGCTGCTGACCGGCGATGCGGTCGGCATGATCGAGGTGAAGACCGACGATCCCGACCGCGTCGGGGAACTGCTCGAGCCGCTGACCCGCCGGCTGGCCGGGCGGGCGGTGATTTCGGACTGGAAGACGATCAACGCCTCGCTGTTCGAGGCGCTGGCGGTCGAGCGGGTAGCGATGTTCGTCGTGCTGTCGATCATCGTGCTGGTCGCGGTGTTCAATATTCTGTCCTCGCTGATCATGCTGGTGCGGGCCAAAACCCGTGACATCGCGATCCTGCGGACGATGGGGGCGACGCGGCGCTCGCTGCTCAAGATTTTCGTGACCACCGGCTTCCTGATCGGCGCACTGGGGACGATTGCGGGGCTGATCCTCGGCTTTGTCTTCCTGTATTTCCGCCAACCGATGGTGCGGCTGATCGAGATAATGACGGGGCAGAACCTGTGGGATCCCTCGATCCGGTTCCTCACCGAGCTGCCCAGCCGCAGCGATCCGGTCGAGATCGCCGCGATCAGCGTGATGGCGCTGGTGTTCAGCTTCCTCGCGACGCTCTACCCGGCGCTGCGGGCGGCAAGCACCGATCCGGTTCAGGTGCTGCGTTATGAGTGATCCGCCAAGCGGACCGGTGGTGAGGGTGCGCGCCCTGACGCGCAGCTTCGAGCAGGGCGGCGTGCGCATCGATGTGCTGCGCGGGATCGATGTCGATATCCAGCCCGGCGAAATCGTCGCGCTGCTGGGGCCGTCGGGGTCGGGGAAATCGACCATGTTGCAAGCCATCGGTCTGCTTGAGGGCGGCTTCGGCGGCCGCATCGCCATCACCGGGACCGATGCGGAGAGGCTCGACGGCGATGCCCGCACCACGCTGCGGCGCGATCACATCGGCTTCGTCTATCAGTTTCATCACCTGCTTCCCGACTTCACCGCAATCGAGAATGTCGTTCTGCCGCAGATGGTTGCCGGAAAATCGCAAGGCGACGCGGAAGTGCGGGCCAGGGAACTGCTCGACGCGCTCGGGCTCGGCGAGCGCCTTACGCACCGGCCAAGCCAGCTTTCGGGCGGCGAGCAGCAGCGCGTCGCCGTTGCCCGCGCGCTGGCCAACAAGCCGGCGCTGGTCCTCGCCGACGAGCCGACGGGCAATCTCGACGAGACGACCGCAGAGCGGGTGTTCGGCGAATTCGTCCGGCTGGTGCGCGGCGAGGGCAGCGCGGCGCTGGTCGCCACCCACAATGAGCGGCTCGCCAGGCGCATGGACCGGACCTTGCGGTTACACGAGGGCAAGCTCGAGTAGCGCTCTATTGCAATGCCGGGTTCAGTCGCCCACATCGAAAGTGGCGCGCGAAACATGGAGGTAGCGACGATGAGCAATTCCCCCCCGACTTTCGGAACCGACCCCAATCTCCATACGCAGGTCGAGTGGGGTGACTCCTCAACGCTCCACCGCCGGGATGACGGGGGCGGGCTGCTTTATGAACTGAAGGCGGTGCGCCGAGCGACACTGGCGGAACTGGTGCGACACGTCATGTTGATGCCCAAGGCCGAACGCCGGGAATATGTCATCGAAAAATCGGGCGATCACCGGCTTGACTTGACGGAAATCGAGGAACTGGCCGCTCGGCCCGATTTTCCGCGCGGCTAGAGCAATCGCGTTGGCCACGCTAGCCGATTTTTCCGTCGCCTTGGCCAGTGGTGAAAGCATCAGCCTGGCGGACAGGGCCGGCAAAGTGCTGCTGATCGTCAACACCGCGTCCAAATGTGGCTTCACCCCGCAATATGCCGGGCTGGAGGCGCTATGGCGCCAGTATCGCGACCGCGGTTTTGAAGTGATCGCCTTTCCCTGCAACCAGTTTGGCGGGCAGGAGCCGGGCGATGCGGCGGAGATCGCGAGCTTCTGCCGGCTCAACTACGGCGTCAGCTTTCCGGTTATGGCGAAGGTCAAGGTCAATGGCGCCAGCGCGGCGCCGATTTATGGTTGGCTAAAGTCAGAAGCACCTGGCTTGCTCGGAACCGAGCGGATCAAGTGGAACTTCACCAAATTCCTGATCGGCCGTGACGGCAAAGTCGCGCGGCGGTTCGGCCCGGCGGACAAGCCAGAGAAGCTGGAACGCGCGATCGAGGCGCTGTTATAACCTATTCGGCGAGGCTCAGCAGGTTGCTCTGGTCAATGGTCGCGACCGCCGCTTTGAGTTCGTCGATGCTTGCCGAGGTGCCCTCGGCCTCGATCATGAAGCGATTGGCGACGACGACGCCAAACTTGCCATTATGGCCGGACGTGCTCCAGGATTCGCTCTGCATCTGACCATCGACCGAAGCCATGCGTTCGTAGCCATCGGCGTCTTCGCGGTTGTGCTGGACACCCATGGCGTTGCCCAGGCCGGCCAGCGCGCCCAGGGCCGACATATCGATAATCCGGAGGCGGAAACTGTTCGGTCCTGCCGTGTAGGTGCCTTCGGCCTGGCTGCCTACGGCGCCCATGCCGGTCGATTCCACCGCAGTGCGCTGGTACGATCCGATAGCGGGCGGAAGCAAGGCCTGCATCCTGGCAATGTCGACCGGCGGGGTCTTGCCATTGGCGGCGTTCTGCATCTGGTTGCTGAACTCTTCCGCCTTTCCAACGTCGAGTGTACCGCCCCCCGGCAGGGTGATCTTGCCGCTGCTTCCGGTGTTTTCGCCGATTGCCATGGCGCCGCCGCCAAATGCTCCGGAGATTGCCGCGGTTATTGGCGCGACGATCAGGAACAGGACTATCGCGCAAACGATCGTGACGGCGGTGTAGGAGGCCGCCTTTTCCGGCAGCACTTTCATCAAGGGCACCGCCCCGGTGTAGTAAAGATAGATGCTGTAAAGGCCGAGCAGGCCGAAGAAGCCGAGCGAGGGAATCAAGCCGAAGAGGCCGGCAAGCCAGGCCGCGGTCGAACCATAAGCTACCAGTTTGAAGGCATTGGCCCGGTTGGCCTCACCGCCGAATTTCGGCGCGAGGAAGTCGGCGATCAATGTCAGGACAAAGACCATGACTATTGCCAGGCCGAAGCTGATCACCGCGCCGGTGAGTGCCGCGACAATCCCGGGCCGGTACGAGAAACCGAAGGCGCCGTAGCCGAACAGCTGTCCGCCGATAAATCCGGCAAGCGGGCCGATGGCGACGAGTGGCAGGACATAGCTCTTCAGGATGTCCGCCTGGGGCGTCGTTTCCGCTTCGATCCGCAGCCATTCATTTTTGGGCGTGAGAATTATCGCCTTGGCGCGTTCGACAATGGTTTTGTCATCGGTTCCGGATAAGTCGACCATGTCTGCCCCTTTCGCAATACCGCCCAGCCAGTGAATTGCACCGCAAACTGCGGATATAGCAAGTGTTCTGCCAAAATGTCCCCGGTTTTGCCGTCTCCTCAGGCTTGATCCGCACCAGCGCAGCGGGTTAATGTGACGGATGGCCAAGCCGCATTTCGTGCCCCTGCGGGTGTTTTCCAGCTATACCATGCTCGACGGGGCGATCGATCCGAAGGCGATCGCCAAAATAGCCAAAGAGCGAGGTTTCCCGGCCATCGCCATCACCGACCGCAATGGCCTGTACGGCTCCGTTGCATTCGCCGCAGCCGCGCGGGAAAACGGTATCCAGCCGGTGATCGGCACGTGCCTGGGCGTATCGCGCGGCGCCAGCGGCCCGATCGACTGGCTGGCGCTTTACGCCAAGGACGAGGCCGGCTGGCTCAACCTTTGCCACCTCGTCAGCCGCGCCCATCTCGACCGGCCGCTGGAGTTGGATCCGCATGTCCGGCTTGCCGATCTCGATGGTCATAGCGAAGGGCTGATCGCGCTGACGGCGGCCGGCGAAGGCGCGCTGGCCCGGCTCTATGCCGATGGCAAGGCGGAAGCTGCCGAGGCCTATTGCGACGAGCTGCAAACCTTGTTCGGAGGCCGGCTCTACATCGAGATCGCCCGGCGCGGCAATCCGGTGGAAGAGGCCGCCGAGAAGGCGCTGATCGATCTGGCCTATGCCCGTGACCTGCCACTGGTCGCGACCAACCCGGCCAATTACGCTGAGCCGCATTTCCACGCTGCGCACGATGCGCTGCTGTGCATCGCCAACTCGACCCACATCGACGCCGCCGAGCGCCCGCGTTCGTGCCCGCAGGCCTGGGTCAAATCCGGGCCGATGATGGCCGAAATCTTCGCCGATCTGCCCGAGGCGCTGGCCAACACGCTGGTCGTCGCCCAGCGCTGCGCTTTTGCGCCGCCCAAGCGCAAGCCGATCCTGCCCAGCCTGGCCGGCGATCAGCAGGGCGAGGCGCGGATGCTGGCCGAAGACGCGCGGGCCGGGCTCGAACAACGTCTCGCACCTTATGGGCCGATGAGCTTCGAGGACCGCAAGGTCTATGACGACCGGCTCGAGTTCGAGATCGACGTCATCAACCGCATGGGCTTCGGCGGCTATTTCCTGATCGTCGCCGATTTCATCAAATGGGCCAAGGAACAGGGCATTCCGGTTGGGCCGGGGCGCGGTTCGGGTGCCGGCAGCGTGGTTGCCTGGGTGCTGACGATCACCGATCTCGATCCGCTGAAGCTGGGTTTGCTGTTCGAGCGTTTCCTCAATCCCGAACGCGTGTCGATGCCCGACTTCGATATCGACTTCTGCGAAACCCGGCGCGGCGAAGTGATCCGCTACGTGCAGTCGAAATACGGGCACGATCACGTCGCCCAGATTATCACCTTCGGCAAGCTGAAAGCCCGCGCGGTGCTGCGCGATACGGGCCGCATCCTGCAGATGAGCTACGGCCAGGTCGATCGGCTGTGCAAGCTGGTGCCGAACCTGCCAGCCGACCCGTGGTCGCTGCCGCGCACGCTCAACGGCGTCCCTGAATTCAGGCGGGAGTATGAGACCAGCGACGAAGTCAAGCGCCTGGTCGATCTTGCCATGCAGCTCGAAGGCCTGCCGCGCAACAGCTCGACCCATGCCGCCGGCGTGGTGATCGGCGACCGGCCGCTAGCGCAGCTGGTGCCGCTCTACCGCGATCCGCGCTCGGACATGCCGGTGACCCAGTTCGACATGAAATATGTCGAGGATTCAGGGCTGGTGAAGTTCGACTTCCTCGGGCTGAAGACGCTGTCGGTGCTGCGCAAGGCGCTCGATCTGCTGGCGCGGCGCGATATTGCCATCGATCTCGATACACTGACGTGGGACGATCCCGAGGTTTACCGCTTGCTGCAATCGGGCGACACGGTGGGCGTGTTCCAGCTGGAATCGGAAGGCATGCGCCGCACGCTGGCGGCGGTGAAGCCGACCGGCTTCGGCGATATCATCGCCCTGGTGTCGCTCTACCGGCCCGGCCCGATGGACAACATCCCGCTGTTCGGCCGCCGCAAGAACGGGCAGGAGGCGATCGAATATCCGCATCCCAAGCTCGAGGGCATTCTCGCCGAAACCTACGGCGTCTTCGTCTATCAGGAACAGGTGATGCAGGCGGCGCAGGTGCTTGCCGGATATACGCTGGGCCAGGCCGATTTGCTGCGCCGCGCCATGGGCAAGAAGGTGCAGGCGGAGATGGATGCGCAGCGCCAGACTTTCGTCGATGGCTGCAAGACCGTCTCGGGGATCGAGGTGCGCAAAGCCAACGAGCTGTTCGATTTGATCGACAAATTCGCCGGATATGGCTTCAACAAAAGCCACGCTGCGGCCTATGCGGTGCTGGCTTACCAGACCGGTTGGCTCAAGACGCACTATCCGCATGAATTCTACGCCGCCTCGATGTGCTTCGACATGCACCAGTCGGACAAGCTGGCAAATTTCGTCGACGACATCCGCCGCTCCGGCATCGTGCTCGAAGGACCCTGCATCAATGCCTCGGAAGCCGAATTCACGGTCGAGCGCACCGATGAGGGCTACGCGGTGCGGTATGCACTCGCCGGCATCCGCAACGTCGGCGAGAAGGCGATGGACGCCATCGTCGCCGAGCGGGAGGCCAACGGCGCCTTCGCCAGCCTTGAGGATCTGTTCCGCCGGGTGCCGCCCGGATCGATGAACCGCCGCCAGATCGAAGGCCTCGTGGCAGCAGGCGCGTTTGACAGGCTTGAGCCCAACCGCGCCAAGGTGCTGGCCAATGCCGACATGCTGCTCGCCGTCGCCGACGATGCGGAGCGAAACCGCAACAGCGGACAGTCGGCGCTGTTTGGGGACGATCATGCCGAACCCTCGCTGCGGCTGGCCGAGGCCGAAGCCTGGAGCCGGCCCGAACAGATGGCCAAGGAGCGCGAGAATTTCGGCTTCTACTTCGCCGCCCATCCGGTTGAGCAATACCGCGCCGTCGCCAGCGCCAATGGCGCCCGCAGCTACGCCAGCCTGGTGGCCCAGGGCGTGCCGCATGGCCGGACCCAGGCGGTGATGGCGGCGATGATCGAAGCGGTGAACCGGGGCCGCACGCGCAAAGGCAAGGATTTCGTCCGCGCCGATTTCTCGGATTCCTCCGGCCAGTTCTCGGCCGCTTGCTTCGAGGAGGGCCTGGTGGAATCGATGCAGCGCTGGGCGGCGGAAGCGACCTGCGTGCTGCTCACGGTCGAACTCGATGCGCCGAGCCCGGAAGAGCCGCCGCGCGTAACCGTGCGCGGTGCGAGGCCGCTGGCGGAGGTCAAGAACGCCGCGCGCATGTCGCTGACCCTGGAAGTGGACCGGGAAGAGGCGCTGGGGGAACTGGCTCTGCTGCTTCAGCCGGGCGAGCCGGGCCGGGGCGAGGCGCTTGCCCGGCTGCGCACGGGATCGGGTCAGCAACCGCTGGTCCGCCTCGGTCGCGATTTCCAGCTCGACGGCGACCTCGCCGAGCGGCTGGCGACAATCGAGGGCATTTCCCATATCACGCTCACCGCCGGCCGCACCGACAGCCACTTGCGGCTGGTGGCCTAGCTTGTAAACAGGCTGCATCGTTGCAAAAAATTGCGTGCGGGAAGGTAGATATCATGCAGCTTGGCGCCATGCAGGACTGGGAGCTTCGCGTCACGTCGTTAATCGATCATGCGGCGCGCCAGCATGGCAGCCGCGAGATTGTCAGCCGTTATGTCGATGGCAGCGAAACCCGGACCGATTGGGCCGGGGTCCGCCGCGACGCGCTGAAGATGACCCAGGCGCTGCGCCGGCTCGGCATCGGCAAGGGCGACCGCATCGCCACGCTGGCGATGAATCACAGCCGGCACCTGGTCTCATGGTACGGCGCGGTCGGCACCGGCGGCATCCTGCACACCATCAACCCCCGGCTGTTCGACGACCAGCTTGAATATATCGCTAACCACGCTGAGGACCGGGTGCTGCTCTACGACCAGCAGTTTCAGGCGCTTGTCGACCGGATGAAGCCGCAATGGAATTCGATAGAGCACTATATCTGTTACGATTCCACCAGTCCGGCGGCAGCGCTGGACGGCGAATTCGAGAGCTGGATCGCGGCGGAGGACGGCAATACGGAATGGACCACCGGCGGCGAGCGTGAGCCTTGCATGCTGTGCTACACCAGCGGCACCACCGGCAATCCGAAGGGCGTGCTCTATGAGCACCGCTCGACCATGCTCCACGCGCTAACCTCGTTGCAGCCCGCGATGTTCGCCTTGGATACGCGCGGCGTGATGCTGCCGGTAGTGCCGATGTTCCACGCGGCGAGCTGGGCGATCCCTTGGTCGGGCGCAGCGGTGGGGGCGAAATTCGTCTATTCGCAAACCAACGATCCGGCGGTGATCTGCGAGTTGATGCGGCGCGAAAAGGTCACCCATGGGGCGGGCGTGCCGACGGTCTGGCTGTCGATCTTCCAGCACCTCGATGCCACCGGCGAACAGCTGCCCGACCTTAAGCAGGTCGTCGTCGGCGGATCGGCGGCGCCGCGTTCGATGATCGAGCGGCTGATGAAACAGGGCGCGCGGCTGGCGCATGTCTGGGGCATGACCGAGACCTCGCCAATCGGCACCATCGCCAGCGAGCCCGATGGCTGGGAGGACATGAGCTTCGACGAGCAGGTCACGCGCAAATGCATGCAGGGAACCCCGCCAATCGGCGTTGAGCTGCGCTGCGTCGATCTCGACGATCCCGGCAAGGTCCTGCCCCGCGACGGCATCGCCTCGGGCGCGCTGCAAATCCGCGGCCCCTGGGTGGTGAAGCGCTATTTCAAGGGCGAGCAGGATGCGACGGGCGAGGGGCAGTGGTTTGATACGGGCGACGTCGCGCTAATCCATCCCGACGGCACGCTGCAACTCACCGACCGCACCAAGGACGTGATCAAGTCCGGCGGCGAATGGATCAGCTCGGTCGATCTGGAGAACGCCGCGGTCGGCCACCCGGCAGTGGCGGAAGCGGCGGCGATTGGCATCTACCACCCGAAATGGGACGAGCGGCCGATCCTGGTGGTGGTGAAGAATCCGGGCATGGATGTTTCCGCCGATGAAATGCGCACATTCCTGAGCGACAAGGTGGCCAAATGGTGGCTGCCCGATGCGGTCGAATTCGTCGACGAGATCCCGCACACCGGCACCGGCAAGATCAGCAAGAAGGATTTGCGCGACCAGTTCAGCGAGTACAAGCTGACGAGTTGAACTGCGTAGGCTCGGCCTCTGCCATTCACGGCGAGTGGCTAACTGGGCGATCCTGGCAAAATGGAGGACGAACATGCGTATGTTTCGCGCAGCCATCCACGCCCGTGTCGCGGTGTTGCTGCTGGCGCTGCCGGTTTCCGCGATGGCGCAGGAGCCTGACTGGAGCAGTGCGCCGATAGTGACGGTGACGCTTTCGAGCTTCGATTACACACCTGCGACCATCCGTTTGCGCGCCGGCGAGCCAGTCATCCTGCGTCTCGTCAACACCTCGGGCAAGGGGCATGATTTCACCGCGCCGGAGTTCTTCGCTGCTTCGGCAGTGCGCCCGCGGGACCGCGCGCTGCTGGCCAAGGGCAAGATCGAGCTTGGCGGTCATGTCGCGCGGGAAGTGGCGCTACGGCCGGCGGCCGGTCGGTACCGCCTGCGCTGCTCGCATTTCATGCACAGCGCGTTCGGGATGAAGGGCGCAATTGTCGTCGAATAGGGAGCAGACGCTGACCGTACTTTAATGAACTAAGCTAAACCTCCCGCAGCCTTGGCATCAATTCAACGAAGTTGCAGGGCCGGTTGCGGCTGTCGAGCTGCTCAGCGAGAATCCGGTCCCAGCCGTCCTTCACCGCGCCGTTGGAGCCGGGGAGGGCGAAGATATAGGTGCCGCGCGCCAGCACCGCGCAGGCGCGAGACTGAACGGTGGAAGTGCCGATCGTCTG
>JANMCD010000018.1:0-4098 GCA_031360905.1 Novosphingobium sp. | reverse complement strand
GCAAACCGCACGATGCCGGAATCGTCACATTCGACCTGGCTGGAGACGTCCAATGATCCGTGACGATGTAGCCACAAACGGCTTCGCGATGCCGCTGACCAACCCGTCCTACCCGCGCGGTCCATATCGCTTCGTCAATCGCGAATATCTGATCATCGCCTATCGCACCGATCAGGACGCCCTGCGCGCCGTGGTGCCCGAGCCGCTGGAAGTGGGCGAGCCGATCGTCAAATACGAGTTCATCCGCATGCCCGATTCCACCGGCTTCGGCGACTATACCGAAAGCGGCCAGGCGATCCCGGTGACGTTCGAAGGCGTCGCGGGCGGCTTTGTCCATTCGATGTATCTCAACGATGACGCGCCGATTGCCGGGGGCCGCGAGATTTGGGGTTTTCCGAAGAAGCTCGCCGATCCGGCGCTGAATGTCGCAAAGGATACGCTGGTCGGCACGCTCGACTACGGCGGCATCCGTGTCGCCAACGGCACCATGGGCTACAAGCACCAGGCGCTCGACAACGCCGCCGTGCTCAAGAGCCTGCTTGCGCCGAACTATCTGCTCAAGCTCATCCCGCACGTCGATTGCACCCCGCGCATTTGCGAGCTGGTGCGCTATTTTCTCACCGATATGACGGTGAAAGGCGCGTGGACCGGTCCCGCCGGGCTGGAATTGTTCGATCATGCGCTGGCACCTGTGGCCGCGCTGCCGGTGCTCCAGGTGCTCTCCGCCACCCACATCCTTGCCGACCTGACGCTCGGGCTGGGCGAGGTCATACACGATTATCTCAAACCACAGGAACCGAACTCATGAAACTCCAGGACAAGGTCTGCATCGTTACGGGATCGGCCAGCGGAATCGGCCACGGTATTGCGCTGCGCTATGTTTCCGAGGGCGCGAAGGTGGTGATCGCCGATCTCAACCTCGACGCTGCAAAGGCGACGGCAGATGAGATCAACGCGGCCAATCCCGGTCAGGCCATGGCCGTCGCGATGGACGTCACCAGCGAGGATCAGGTCAATGCCGGGATCGCCAGCGTCATCGCGGCCTGGGGCGGGATCGATGTGCTGGTCTCCAACGCCGGGATCCAGATCGTCAACCCGGTCGAGAACTATGCTTTCGCCGACTGGAAGAAGATGCTCGCCATCCATCTCGACGGCGCTTTCCTCACTTCCAAGGCCTGCCTGCCGCATATGTATGCCAAGGGCGGCGGCGCGATCATCTTTATGGGTTCGGTCCATTCGAAAGAGGCTTCACCGCTCAAGTCCGCCTATGTCACCGCCAAACACGGTCTACTCGGCCTTGCCCGCGTGATCGCCAAAGAAGGCGCGGCGCACAATGTCCGCGCCAATGTCATTTGCCCGGGCTTCGTGCGCACCCCGCTTGTCGATAAGCAGATCCCCGAACAGGCCAAGGAGCTGGGAATCTCCGAAGAGGATGTCATCAACAAGGTGATGCTCGGCCACACCGTCGATCAGCAGTTCACCACAGTGGAGGACGTCGCTGAAGTTGCGCTGCTATTCGCGGGTTTCGACAGCAATGCCCTGACCGGGCAGTCGCTGATCGTCAGCCACGGCTGGTTCATGGAATAGGCGCGGCAAAGTGGTCGAGCCGATTTACGCGCTTGCAGGTGCATTGGTCGGAATTCTCGTCGGCATGACGGGCGTTGGCGGCGGCTCGCTGATGACGCCTATCCTGGTGCTCCTGTTCAATTTTCACCCCGCGACGGCAGTTGGCACCGACCTGCTGTTTGCCTCTGCCACAAAGTCTGCCGGCACGGCAGTGCACGGTTGGCGCGGCACGGTCGATTGGCGGATTGTCGCGTTGCTCGGGGCTGGGAGCATCCCGGCCGCAGTCATTACGCTTGTGCTGCTTGCAAGGATGGGGAATCTTTCGGCGGAGGCCGCAAGTCTGATCACGGCGATATTGGGCGGCATGCTCGTGCTGACAGGGATCAGTCTGTTGCTGCGAAAGCAGATCGTCGCCTGGGCTGCTGTGCACATTCCGGATTTGTCGACAGCCGCTGTGACCCGGCTCACCGTGCTGCTCGGCCTTGTCCTCGGCGTCGCGGTTTCACTGACCTCGATCGGTGCCGGCGCGATAGGAGTTACGGTACTTCTGATCCTTTACCCGGAGCGACCGCTTAGCCGGATTGCCGGAACCGACATCGCCCATGCAGTGCCCTTGACCCTGATTGGCGGGGTCGGTCATTGGCTGATTGGTTCGGTCGATCTGGCGCTGCTCGGTTCCTTGCTCGTGGGATCGATCCCCGGCGTGGTGGTCGGCAGCCTCGCATCGACCCGCATCCCCGATCACCGCCTCCGCATGATCCTCGCGTGCACGTTGGTAATTGTCGGCATGAAGGTTCTGGCCTAAATTTCTAATGCCGCAGAGCGTATAATACGGTCGCACTATGCTTCGACAAACTCAAGAATCCTCGTAGCCTGGCAATCCGTTACGTCTAGGCTGTTGGACTTTACGGACTTGCGGGACATTTTTCATGATGCTGACAGGCAGCAATGAGAATTGTGAGGTTGATGATCCAGTGGGACATCACCTGCACGAGATTATAGCCGTTCCCGGAGTGGCTTCATAGGGCGTTTTACCATTGAAGGCTCCGTGCGGTCGATTGAAGCTGTAGAAGTTCTCCCACTCGCTGAGCTTGGCCTCGAGATCGACATCGCCCTTGTATGACAGGAACTTGTAAAACTCCTGCTGGTCTGAGCGATGGGACCGTTGAACCTTGCCGTTCAGCTGCGGGTTTCCGCGCTTGATATAGGCATGGCGGATGCCCTGACCTTTGACGTGCCGCCCGAGGTGATGCTTGACTGGGTGGCGCAAGATCTGGTCGGGGGCCCTCCTAGTCAGTTTCTATCCGCTTCTCGTCCAGACAGACAAGACCCATCAGTGGCATCCCACATTGCAGAGGCTGGCCGAACTCTGCGGCGCGTTGCCTTCATTCTGTGCGGCACTTCGCGCTCGCATCCTGCCAAGCGCCAATGACGGCTCGCTTGAAAGTAAGCGCGGTCTGTAGGCCGCCTTGCGCTTGACGGCGTAGCCGCGATGATTGCCGCCCTATCGGTTGGGGCGGTGCGTGTTGGAACAGGTCATTGAAGTGTCAGCGGGAGATCCGACCGGTCATATGACCGGTTGTATGAGTAGTCGGATCACGGTGATTGGCCGGGTTTCGGGCCGCCGCTTTTGGACGGTCGAGCAGAAGATGGCGATGTTGCGCGACGCATTCGGCTCTGGCGGCTGCGTCCGCACGGCGATGGATTTGCACGAGGTGACGAGCGGCCAGCTATACACATGGCGTCGGCAAGCCATGTCGGGTGAGTTGAGTGGCAAGCCGCCGGTCGTGCCGGTGTTCGCCGAAGTCCGCATTGTCGAGCCTGGACTGGCTGTTCCAGCTTTGCCGCCGCCCCTGGCTGCCCGGAGTGGGCCGGTGGCGAAAATCGGGATCGAGTTGCCCTCGGGCATCCGGCTGACCGTCGATTCAAGCGTCGATGCCGATGCTCTCAGGCGGGTATTGTCGGTCATCGGCCGTCGAAGCCGAGGTGCGCGGGCAGCCGCCCGATCAAAGACGCCGCGCCCGTCAGGAACGGATCAAGCCGCTCATCGCCCAGCTTCGCGCCGTTCTCGATGACGCGCACCGCCGCCTCTCACCCAAGTCGGTGATGGCGGTCGCTATGGCTTACGGCACCAAGCGGTGGACAGCACTCACCCGCTTCCTCGACGATGGCCGTCTCGAGATCGACAATAATATCGCCGAGCGATCCCTGCGCAGCATCGCCATCGGCCGCAAAAACTGGCTGTTCGCCGGGTCAAAGGTTGGTGGTGAACGTGCCGCCGGCATCTATACCGTCATCGAGACCTGCAAAATGAACGGCGTCGAGCCACAGGCATACATCGCCGACGTCATCGCCAAAATCGCAGCCGACTGGCCCGCATCACGATGGGACGAGCTTATGCCATGGAACTGGCAATCCCCCACCGATGTCCGGGTAGCACAAGCCGCATAATCTGCGGTCGCCAGACCACGCTTACTCATCACCCGAGATTATCATAGTAGCACCGCACTCCCGCCCGATCACGGCGCGAAG
>JANMCD010000261.1:0-6920 GCA_031360905.1 Novosphingobium sp. | reverse complement strand
CGGCCAGGCCCATCTCGCGCTCGTCGATTCGGACGATCCGCTGGAGGCAGGACTCGAGATTTTCGCCCAGCCGCCGGGTAAGCGGCTGCAATCGCTGACGCTGCTATCCGGCGGCGAGCAGGCGCTGACCGCGATCGCCCTGATCTTCGCCCTGTTCCTCACCAACCCCGCGCCGATCTGCGTACTAGACGAAGTCGACGCCCCGCTCGACGACGCCAATATCGAACGCTTCTGCGACCTGCTCGACGCGATGACCCTGGAAACCGCCACCCGCTACCTGATCGTCACCCACAACGCCGTCACCATGAGCCGCATGCACCGCCTGTTCGGCGTGACCATGGTCGAACAAGGCATCTCGCGGCTGGTGAGCGTGGATCTGGGCGGGGCGGAGGAGCTGCTGGCGGCGGAGTAGGGTTGACATCTTGGTTTTTGTAGTTACGTTTAGCGGCACTCGCAGGCAGTTCGATTTAGCAATCTGCATCTAGAGGCTAACCACTTATTGCAAATCCGGGAGGGCCTCTTGGATACCGACTACGATGAGGAAAAGCGTCGATCGACGTTGTTAAATCGCGGACTGGATTTTGTGCGTGCGAATGAGATTTTTGATGGTGCGGAATTCACGTGGGAAGATAATCGATACGATTACGCCGAAGTTCGATACAATACTTTCGGCATGCTCGACGGTCGTCTGGTATCCCTCACCTGGACCATCCGCAAAGGCAAACGACGCATTATTTCCATGAGGAAGGCCAATGACCGAGAGCAAGCCCGCTATCGACGATTCTTGGACTGACCCCGACGATGCGCCGGAATGGACCGAGGACCACTTCCGCTATGCGCAATTGTCGGTTGGCGGCAAGGTCATCAGGAAAGCTGTCGGCACCTGGACGAACCCCGGTGGCCGCCCCCTCAGCGTCAACCCTAAGCGCCAAGTCACCCTGCGGCTCGATCCCGATGTGATCGAGAAATTCCGCGCTACCGGCAAGGGCTGGCAGTCGCGGATCAACGCCGAGCTGCGCAAGGCCCTTGGCATCTAGCGGCTATCAACCCAGCACGTAGCGCGGCCCGGTCCCGCCGGCGCTGGCGCGGTCGTCGCGGTTGTAGAGCTGGCAGCGCTGCAGGCTGAGGCAGCCGCAGCCGATGCATTCGTCGAGCTTGGTGCGGGTGCGGGTCAGCAGCTGGATGCGCGCGTCGATCTGCTTTCGCAAACCGCGGCTGATCCGCTGCCAGTCGCTGACCGAAGGCGTTCGCCCGCGCGGGAGCTCCCGCATTGCCACCTCAATCTCGTCGAGGCCGAGGCCCAGCCGCTGGGCGATCAGGATAAAGCTCAACCGGCGAATATCGGAACGCAGAAACCGCCGCTGGTTGCCCTTGGTCCGCTGCGCCTCGACCAACCCCTTCGCCTCATAGAATCGGATTGCGGATACGGCGAGGCCGGTCCGGCGGGCCAGGGTGCCAATAGGTACGAGATCGTCCTTGTCCACGCCGAACTCCTGCTCGTGGGGGGGAACCTCAAGTAAACTTGATATACCCGTGCTGACAAGCTCTCGGTGCAAGACTGGACGGCCGCACAAGACTTATCACCAGCGCTATTTGCCTCGGTCCACCCGGCCGTGACCATCGTGCTCGAGGGCTTAGCCATTTCGCATAAAGTAGGCCCCTACACCAGATAATCGCGCCGAAAGTCAGCTGCGAAAACCGCAAACTGCCCCGCGCCAATTGCGCTGCGCATTGCCTGCATCAACTGCTGGTAGAAGCTGAGATTATGCTCGGTCATCAGCATGGCGCCAAGAATCTCGCCCGACTTGACCAGATGGTGCAGGTAGGCCCGGCTGTATGAACCGCAGGTCGGGCAGGCGCAGCGCTCATCCAGCGGCGCGGTATCCTCGGCGAAGCGGGCGTTGCGCAGGTTGATCGGGCCGGACCAGGTAAAGGCCTGACCGTTGCGGCCCGAGCGGGTCGGCAGCACACAATCGAACATGTCGACCCCGCGCTCGACCGCACCGACCAGGTCGTCGGGCTTGCCGACACCCATCAGATAACGCGGGCGGTCTTCGGGCAATTGCGCGGGCGCATAATCGAGGCAGGCGAACATAGCCGCCTGCCCCTCGCCCACCGCCAGCCCGCCGATGGCATAGCCGTCGAAGCCGATGTCCCGCAGCGCCGCGGCGCTTTCCCCGCGCAGGGCCTCGTCGAGCGCGCCCTGCTGAATGCCGAACAGGGCCGCCCCTTCCGCATGCTCGCCGCCCGCATCGAAGGCGGCGCGGCTGCGCTGCGCCCAGCGCATACTCCTCGCCATCGATGCCGCGATCGCCTCGCGCGGCTGGTCGGCGCGGGGGCATTCGTCGAAGGCCATAACGATGTCGGAGCCGAGCAGCCGCTGCACTTGCATCGAGCGCTCGGGCGTCAACAGGTGGCGCGAGCCGTCGAGGTGGCTGGCGAACGTGACGCCCTCCTCGGTGATCTTGCGCAGATCGGAAAGACTCATCACCTGATAGCCGCCGCTGTCGGTGAGGATCGGGCGCGGCCAGTTCATGAAGCTATGCAGTCCGCCCAGCCGGGCGACGCGCTCCGCGCCGGGGCGCAGCATTAAATGATAGGTGTTGCCGAGCAGGATATCGGCGCCGGTCGCACGAACCGCCTCCGGCTTCATCGCCTTGACCGTCGCCGCAGTGCCGACCGGCATGAATGCCGGCGTGCGGATCTCGCCGCGGCGCATGGCGATCGTGCCGCTGCGCGCCTTGCCGTCGCGCGCATGGATGGTGAAGGAAAAGCGGGTCATCGCGCCCGCCTATAGGCAAGCTGCGAGGAATTGCGAAGCAGCAGCAGGCTTACCTCGCCATAGCAACGAGAGAGGTGGTCCTCCCCGATCGCATCAGCATAGCCGCTGTGAATCCGTTAACGCCCCGTCAAGGCCGAGCCGTGCTGGCTGAGAGATAAATTGACGCGCGGGCGCCGGTCACGTCAAGCCGGTATCCGCCCTTCGTGCCTGGATCGACGCGGCATCCTTGCCAATCCCTGTTGCCGGTATGAACGCACTGAGCGCCATGACAAGGCGGCGTACAATCGCGTGCAGCGCGAGCTTCGACAGCAGCGATTTCACCGGGCCATAGCGATTCGCCGCGACAAACAGGAAGAATGCTCCCGTTTCTATCACGCGGTAACCATTACGCGCTGCAATATGACGCATCGCCGAACTGGTGTAGAAAAAAACGTGGTGGCCGTTGCGACGGGAAAGATACCACCAATCCGCCCCCTGTCCCGTGAAACGAGCCGTGGTGCCCAGTATGATCTTGGGGCGGCGGGCGAACAGCGCGGTGATTTCGGCCCCGGGTTCGACGAAGTGCTCGAATACCTCGAAAGCGAAAATTGCGTCAGGATTGGCCGGTGGATCGCTGAATGCTTGCGCGTAAGTCGGAGAGCCGTATTTGTCTTCGACGTGGCAGTCGACGTGGCGGTCGCGCAGCAGTCGGGTGAGCAAGCCGTCGCCCCCACCGAAGTCCACCGCACTGCGCACCCCCCAGAGCCCTGCAATGGCAAGGCAGGCGGCGAAATTGTGCAAATTGCGCTGGGCCGAGCCACAATCGAGATCGCCAAGATTGAGGCTGTAGGCTTCGTCGAGCCAGAAAGGCTGCTCGGTTTCTAGAGAGCCGCAGTCTGCACAGCTGAAGTAGCTAACGTCGTGCCGACCGAGCAATTGAGCGGTGAATCGGTAATGCGCGGGACCACTACAGAGACGGCAGAGCACCGAAGGTGCAGCGCCGGACACGGCCGTCAGTCCGTCGCCGGTGATCGTCATTTTTTTCGTTCCCAAGCAAGGACTCGGTTCGGTATTGACGGCCAATTACGGATTAATGACAATCGCCTACAATCGTCACGGCATCAGCAAGCTGGTATCGCCATAGCTATAGAAACGGTACCCCTCCCCGATCGCATGCGCATAAGCTGATTGCATCCGCTCCAGCCCCATCAGCGAACTCACCAGCATGAACAGCGTCGAGCGTGGCAGGTGGAAGTTGGTAAGCAGGCCGTCGATCGCGCGGAACCGGTAGCCGGGGGTTATGAAAATGGCGGTGTCGCCCTCGAACGGGCGGATCACGCCATCCTCGCCGGTCGCACTTTCGAGCAGACGCAGGCTGGTGGTGCCCACCGCGATGATCCGCCCACCGGCGTTGCGCGCGGCATTGAGGCGGACGGCGGTGGCGGGGTCGAGCCGGCCCCATTCGGCGTGCATGACATGATCGCCGGTTTCCTCGGCCTTGACCGGCAGGAACGTCCCCGCGCCCACATGCAGGGTTAGCGTTTCATGGGCGATCCCCGCCTCGCCAAACGCCATCATCAGATCGGGTGTGAAATGGAGGGCGGCAGTCGGCGCGGCGACGGCGCCGTCCTTGTCCGCGAATATCGTCTGGTAGTCCGTGCGATCGGCCTCATCGACCGCGCGCTTGCCGGCGATATAGGGCGGCAGGGGCATGGTGCCGGCGCGGGTCAGCAGGACTTCGACCGGCTCTTCGCCGGCGAAGGCCAGCGTCCAGCTGCCGTCAGGATGGCGCGCCTCGGCGGTGGCCGAGACCCCGGCGCGGAATTCGATCTCGTCGCCTTCCCGCAGCCGCTTGCCATTGCGCACGAAGGCCTGCCAACGGCGCAGGTCCAGCCGCTTGTGCAACGTCGCACCGATCCGCGCTTCCCCCCGCCTGCCTTCGAGCTGCGCCGGGATGACGCGGGTGTCGTTGAACACCAACACGTCGCTGGGATGCAGAAGGCTGGGTAGATCGCCAATATGGCGGTCGGACAGCGGTCCGTCCGGCGCGACCACCAGCAATCGCGCGGCGTCGCGGGGCCGGATCGGGCGCAGCGCGATCCGCTCAGGCGGAAGGTTGAAATCGAACAGATCAACGCGCACGGCGCGCCTAGCCTCTAAGGTGTGCTAATTCGAAACCGAATTGCTCAGCTGATCCGCCGTAACGGCCGGGGCGGGCCCGGGCGCGGCGGCCGGAATCACCGGCGGCGGCAGATTGTCAGCCGCGATCGATGCCTGCACGATCTTGGTCGGATTCTGCGGCGGCTCGCCGCGTTCGATCCGGTCAACCACGTCCATCCCGCCGATCACCCGGCCGAACACGGTGTATTTCCGGTCGAGCGCGAAACGCGGATAGAAGACGATGAAGAACTGGCTGTTGGCGCTGTCGGGACTGTCGGTGCGCGCCATCGACACCGTGCCACGCACATGCGGCATGGGATTGAACTCGGCCTTGCGGTCGGGAAGCGCCGAGCCGCCGCCGCCGGTGCCGGTCGGATCGCCGGTCTGCGCCATGAAGTCCTCGATCACGCGGTGAAAAACAACGCCGTTGTAAAAGCCCTGGCGTACGAGCGTCTTAACCCGCTCGACATGGGTCGGCGCCCATTCCGGCATCAGCCGCAATGTCACCCGCCCGCCGTTGGAAAGATCGAGATTGAGCACGTTATCCGGCGCGCTCGTGGGATTCATGTCGACTACGGTCGGCAGCGCCGGCTTGGCGGGAGGCGGCACCTCCTTGGCATAAGCCGGCGCAGCGGCAAGCGACAGACCTACCAGTAACAAGGCAATACGGCGAGGTGACATCGGCAACTCTCAGCAAATCCCGGGATCGGAAAACAGGCGCCCGGCGGGTTGATAGCCCGGCGAATAGCGCCGTCACCCTGTCGTGGCAATGAACGAAGCAATCGGCGTCAGTAATCGCCGAGCCGGCCGTTCCGCTCAACCCGCACCAGCACATCGCCACTAACCGCCTTGCTGACGAAACGCGAAATGTCGCCGCCGAACAAAGCAATTTCTTTGACAAGTTTGGAAGCGATCGGCTGCAAGCCGGCTTCAGCCATCAGAAATACCGTTTCGATACCGGCATTGAGCTGCTGGTTCATCCCCGCCATCTGATATTCATATTCGAAATCCGCGACCGCGCGCAGGCCCCGCACAATCACGCTGGCGCCCTGCTTCTCGGCAAACCGCATCAGCAGTGCGTTAAAGCTGACCACGCTGACATTGTCGATTCCCATCGCTGTCACTTCGCGGTTTACCATCGCCATCCGTTCCTCGGGCGTGAACAGCGGGTTCTTCGAAGGATTGGTGGTGACGCCGATGATCAGCCGGTCGACCAGCTTCGCGCCGCGCCGGATGATGTCCGAGTGACCCAGCGTTATCGGATCGAAAGTGCCGGGATAGACGCCGACGCGCTCGCTGCTGGCTTGTGGCATTACCTGTCCCTCTCAACGATGTAGCGCGCCAAAGCCCGCAGCAGCTCGGCCTCGGCGCCGTGCTTGACGAGATGGGCGACTGCCTGATCAAGCAGCATCCGCGCCTGCGCCCGCGCCCGCTCTGGACCCAATAGTGAAACGAAGGTCTGCTTGCCGGCACCCGAATCCTTGCGCAGCGCCTTACCGGCGGCGGCCTCGTCGCCTTCATAATCGATCAGATCGTCCGCGATCTGGAATGCCAGGCCGATGTCGCGGGCATAGCCGCGCAGATGGTTGCGGCCCTCTGGCGGAATTTTGCCGAGAATTGCGCCCATCTCGACCGAGACCGCCAGCAGCGCGCCGGTCTTCAGCTGCTGCAACCGGGTGACGGTGGGCAGGTCGAAAGGCTCGTCCTGAGCCAACATATCCATCATCTGGCCGCCGGCCATGCCCTGCGCGCCGCTGGCCGTGGCGAGCGCCGAGACCAGTTCGATGCGGGTGAATGGATCGCCCGATGTGGTGACGTCGGACAGAATTTCGAATGCCAGATCGTGCAGCGCATCCCCCGCCAGCACCGCCGTCGCTTCGTCGAAAGCGCAGTGAAGGGTCGGCTTGCCGTGGCGCAGGGCGTCATCATCCATACAGGGCAGATCGTCGTGGATCAGCGAATAGACATGGATCGCCTCGACTGCCGCGCCCGCACGCAC
>JANMCD010000260.1:0-5739 GCA_031360905.1 Novosphingobium sp. | reverse complement strand
GAGGTCGAAGTTAACGCCGAAATCCGCCACAACGCGCCGGTCGTCACCCGGCTGATGTCGCCCGACGAGGCGATCGAGGCCGGCGCCATGGCGCTGTTCGGCGAGAAATACGGCGATGAAGTGCGCGTGCTCAGCATGGGCAGGCTGACGGTTACGCATTTTTCGCTAGAACTGTGCGGCGGGACACACGTGAACGCGCTCGGCGATATCGGCCTGCTGCGGATCGTCTCCGAAGGCGCGGTCAGTTCGGGCGTGCGCCGGATCGAGGCGCTGACCGGCGAGGGCGCGCGGGCCTGGCTGGTGGGCCGCGAGGATGCGCTGAAGGGAACGGCGAGCCTGCTGCGCACGACTCCGGATGAGGTGCCGGCCCGCGTCGCCGCACTGCTCGACGGGCACAAGAAACTGGAGCGGGAGCTGGCCGAGGCGAAGAAGGCGCTGGCGTTAGGTAGAGTCGACAATATTTCCGGCAGTGCGAGTATGAAATTCACCGCTTCGGGCACACTTCAATCGAAAATCGGTGACATCTTCTTCAGAGACCAAGTGCTCCAAGATTTCGATCCTAAGGGTCTTCGTTCCATAGCAGATGAGTTCAAAAACGAGCTTGGCTCCGGAGTGGTTGCAATCGTTTCGGTCAATGAGGGCCGGGCTACCATCGCCGTGGGCGTCACTGACGATCTCACCTCCCGCTTCAGCGCCGTCGATCTCGTTCGCGCCGGCGTTGGAGCACTAGGGGGCAAGGGCGGCGGCGGTCGGCCCGACATGGCGCAGGGCGGTGGTCCGGACGGGGCCAAGGCGGCCGAGGCGATCGCCGCCGTGCGAGCGGTGCTCGCCGGATCGACCAATTAGGCAATATCGTCGATCTCCTTGCGGGATCGGCGCGGGCCGCCCCGCTATGGTTGCAACGCGCGCAGGGCTGGCTCAGTCGTTCGGTCGCGCAGCGACCCGCTCTTCAGCTGCGGTTTTTCGTCCAGCTCGCCCTCATCCATGATCTGCTGACGGAATTCATCGCGCTTTGCGTGGATCGAAGCGATGACCGGACCCATGGCCACCCCGAGATCGACCAATACCGCTTCCGACAGCTGCAGCGCCGCCTCCAGCGTTTCGGGCACTGCATGGCTTGCCCCGGCGCGGTAGAGATCGGCTGCATGTGAGGCGTCGCGGGCGCGGGCAATGATCGGAAGTGCCGGGAACTGGCCCCGGAGCCGCTTGACCAGCCGCAGGGCAGCAACCGGTTCGTCCATCGTCAGGATCACCGCCGAGGCGGTGTCGACGCCCAGTCTTGCCCAGCTCACGGCATTGGCGGCATCGCCGAAGGTGGCGCGGTAGCCGGACCTTTTTGCCTCGCGGATCAGCTCGGTATCGGCGTCGATGCAAATATAAGGCTGGCCGTGGGTTTTCATCATATCGGCCACCAGCCGCCCGACCCGGCCCACGCCAACGACGATCGCCCGCCGCTCGCCGAATTCCTCATCCTCTTGCGACGCGGATTCTTCGACCCGGCGGGCAAGACGGCGGCCGATCAGCGCCAGCAGCGGCGTCACGGTGAGGCCGATCGCCGTGACCGTCTGCCAGAACTCGGCAGTCGGCGCATCGATCAGCCGCGCGCTGGCCGCCGCCGCCAACACGATCAGCGTGGTTTCCGAAGGGCTCGCCATCAGGATTCCGGTCTCGGTCGAAGTCCCCGGACGGGCGCCCATCATGCGCAGCAGGACGCCGGTGACAAGCGCCTTCAGCAGCAACACGCCGGCGGTCGCGCCAAGGATCGGCATCAGGTTGGCCCAGATCGCGGAGAGATCAATCGCCATGCCGACGGTGATCAGGAAGACGCCCAGCGCGAGGCCCTTGAACGGCGCGGTGATCGCCTCGACCTCGCCGTAATATTCGGTTTCGGCGATCAGCAGCCCGGCAATCAGCGCGCCGACGATTGGCGAGAGGCCGGCGGCGGCCGTCGCCAGCGCGGCTATGATCACCACCACCAGGCTGAGTGCGAGGAACAGCTCGGGGCTCTTGGTCCGCGCCGCCTGCGCGAACAGACGGGGCAGCAGCACCCGGCCAAATGCGAACAGCCCCGCCACCACCACCAGGCCGAGCACAATCGGGCGCACGACCCCGCCCACGGTATCATCGTGGTTGCCGGGCGCCATCGCTCCAAGCAGGAAAATGATCGGCACCAGCGCGAGATCCTCGAACAGCAGCATCGACAGTGCCGCCCGGCCAACCGGGGTGCGCTGGTCGGTGATGCGCAGCACCAGCGCGGTAGACGACATCGCCAGGGCCAGCCCCAGGGCAAGCGCGCCGGGGACTCTCATTCCCGTGGCGACGAGCACCGCCGTCATCAGCGCCGCCGACACCAGCAATTCCAGCGAGCCGAGACCGAACACGCCGCGCCGCATCGACCACAGCCGGGCCAGTGAAAGCTCCAGCCCGACAGAAAACAGCAGCATGACGATACCGAATTCGGCGAAAGGTTCGAGCCGGCGCGGATCGCTGATGGAAATATATTGGAGCCAGCCGAACTCGGCGGCGTGGCGGCCAAGACCGAACGGACCAACCGCCACGCCGACCAGGATGAAACCGATTACAGGGGTAATGCGGAACCGGGTGAACAGCGGAATGACAATTCCGGCGGCTGCCAACACGACGAGGGCATCCGAGAGTGCTGAAGTGGCGAAGGGCTCGAGCATGGCTTGATGCTAGGCGATCAAGGGCGCACAGTCACGGCATGGTGCGCAAGGATCGGACGAATTTGCTGATCGTCGGCGGCGGACCGGCCGGGATGATGGCCGGCCTGCTGTTCGCCCGCGCCGGGATCGACACTTTGGTGCTGGAAAAGCACGGCGATTTCCTCCGCGACTTCCGCGGTGACACGGTTCATCCCTCGACGATGGAGGTTCTTTCGGAACTCGGCATGCTGGAACGCTTTCTTGAGCGGCCGCATAATCCGCTCGACCGGGCGGAGATCGATTACAACGGCGAGCTGATGAAGATTGGCGATCTCAGCCATTTGCGCATGCCGGCGCCATTCATTGCGATGATGCCGCAGTGGGACTTCCTCGATTTCCTGCGCGACGAGGCGCTGGCGTTTCCCGGGTTTGGCTTGCGGATGGAGGCGGAGGTCGCCGCCGTGACCGAGGCGGATGGGCGCGTCACTGGCGTTCGGCTCGCCGATGGCGAAGAGCTGACCGCGCGGCTGGTGCTGATGTGCGACGGGCGCACTTCGCTGGCGCGGCAAATGCTGCCGCTGACAAGCCTCGGCGCACCGATCGACGTGTTCTGGTTCGCAGTGCCCAAGCGGACTGCCGGGAATGCCCTGCGCGCCGCAGTGCGCGGTTACCGGCTGATCGTACTGATCGATCGCGGCGATTACTGGCAATGCGCCTTCGTCATCGCCAAGGGCGGCGGCGAGGCGATCAAGGCGCGGGGCATCGCGGCATTTCGCGAGGATGTCCGCGCCGCCGCGCCGGACCTGCCGTCGCTGGACGAGGCGCTGCCCGACTGGGGCGCGGTGCGGCTGCTTTCCGTCGTGCTCGACCGGCTGACCGATTGGTCGCGCCCCGGCCTGCTGGCGATCGGCGATGCCGCGCATGCGATGAGTCCGGTCGGCGGTATCGGCATCAATCTGGCGATACAGGACGCGGTCGCCGCCGCCAATATCCTCGCCGCGCCGATGGCCCGCGGAGAGGATATCACACCGCTGCTGCCCCGGGTGCAGCGGCGCCGGATGCTGGCCACCCGGCTGATCCAGGGCGCCCAGCGGCAGGCGCATGAGCGGGTGCTGCGGCCGTTGATCGAGGGGCGGCGGGCGGTTCCCCTGCGGCCGCCACTGGCGCTGCGCCTGCTCGATCGGTTCGCGCTGCTGCGGCGGATTCCGGGCTATTTGATCGGCCATGGCGTGCGGCAGGAGCACGTGCGCTCACCGTTGGCGCCAACCGCTACGTTCCCGTCAGAAACGCCACCAGCGCCTTGACCTTCTTCTGCCGCCATTGCGGCAGGGGCGCGACCAGCCAATAGGCGCGGCGGCAGGGTTCGGGCGGGGAGGCGGCGGTATGCTCACCGGCCAGAATTGCGGGAACCCGCGCGCGGCCCATGCCTGCCATGGCGGCGGCGAGCGCCTGACCGGCATCGCTGACCATCAGTGGCGGCTTGTCGTCCTCGCCCTCACCCCTGGGCGAGGGGTCGCCCGGCCAGCCGATCCAGTCACCCCCGCCATTCGTGCCGGCGCCGACAATAACCAGCTCGGCGGCGCCGATCTGCACCCCTTGGAGATCGCCCGGCCCTTCGGTCCACCGCACCGCGAGATCGAGGTTGGCTTCGGTGAAGGCACTCATTTCGCCGTCGACCAGCGCATAGCGCACGTCCGGATTGTCGGCGCGGAAGGCGGCGAGGCGCGGGGCGAGCCAGGCGGCGAAGAAATCGCGCGGTGCCGCGATGGTGTAGACATGGCTCGATTGCCCGGCCTGCATTGCCTGCACCGCATCCTCGAAATGGAGGAAGCCGGTGCGCAGGGCCTCAAGGCCCGCCGAAGCCTCGTCGGTGAGTTCGAGGCCCTTGCTGGTGCGGCGAAACAGCACGACGCCGAGCAGATCCTCCAGGGCGCGAATCTGCTGACCGACGGCAGCCGGGGTCACCGCCAGCTCGTCGGCCGCGCGGGTGAACGAGAGATGGCGCGCGGCGGCATCGAACACGCGCAGGGCATTGAGAGGCAGATGCGTGCGCTTCATGGCGCCTCCCTATGGCGATAGGGCGGTTTGAACAATGGGGTTTGGAGGCGCCTGCGCCCTACTTCTTTCCTCCCGCAAGCGGGAGGGGGACCGGTTGCCTTGCCAATTTGAATGGAAGCTGACGCCTTCAGCCCGCAGTCGCGGGTGCCGCTAAAGCGAAGAACGGGATCACAGCCTTGATCGTCGCGCCATCATCGCGGCGGAAACTGTAATGGCCTTCCATGCTCCCGGTCGGCGTCGTCAGCGGGCAGCCCGACACATAATCATGCGATTGGCCGGGGCGTAGCATCGGCTGTTCGCCGACTACGCCGTCACCATCGACGAAAGTCACTTCGCCCCGTCCGTCGGTTATGCGCCAATGGCGGGTAACCAGTTGCACGGTGCGATCACCCGCATTTTCAATGCGGATGTGATAAACCCAGAACCACTTGGCGGATTCGATGCGCGACTGTTCCGGCAGGAAATTCACCGCAACCCGCACAACGATGCCATTGGTCATCGCCGTGTGCTGGAACAGCTTTTTCATGGCGCTCTGGAAAAGTTCGTTCATGACAGGGTGAACCTAGCGTCGAATTGCCTGCGAGACAACCGGGGCCGAATGCTCCGTGCACAAACGCGATTGTGGGCAAACGCCCGAACAAATTCTTCGTTCCGCTGGTCAGTTCCTGCCCGGGGATGCTCCGCCGTTCATGGCAAATCGAAGGCGGCGCCTGGAAAGGTGCCAACCGGCTTACAAGCCAACGGCCTTCAGCGCCTGGTCGAGATCCTCCATCAGATCCTGCGGATCTTCCAGACCGACGCTGATCCGCAGCATACCTTCGCTCACCCCCATCGTTTCGCGGACCTGCGGCGTGAGGCTGGAATGGGTTGTGGAGGCGGGGTGGGTCATCAGGGTTTTGGTGTCGCCGATGTTGTTGGAGATATCGATCATTTCCAGCGCATTGAGCATTCGGTGCGCCGCTGCCCGCCCGCCATCGATCACGAAGGAGAAGACAGAGCCGGGCTTGATCATCTGGCG
>JANMCD010000249.1:0-14766 GCA_031360905.1 Novosphingobium sp. | reverse complement strand
GGTTGCGCTGTCGGCGCAAAAGCGCGGCGCCGGCAAGGCGATCGACGATCCGGTTCTGCGGCAGCAACTGGCAAAGTCGATCATCGAGGTGGAAGTGATGCGGCTTAACGCCACGCGGGCATTCAGCAAGTATATGAGCGGCGATGATCGCGGGTCCGATGCGTCGCTGATCAAGCTCTACTGGAGCCACGCGGCGCAGCGCTTGTACGAGACCGCGCTCGATGCGCTAGGGCCGATCGCGCCGTTGGCCGGGAATGATCCAGCGGCTGCTGCGAGCGGGCGGTTCCAGCTCAGCTGGCTACAATCCAAGGCTTTTTCGATCTATTCCGGCTCGTCGGAAGTGCAACGCAACATCATCGGCGAGCGCGTGCTCGGCCTACCGAGATAGGGCCGGGAGATGGATTTCAGCTTCAACGCAGATCAGACCGCTCTGGGAGAAACGATCGCCAGACTGCTGGCCGATCATCCTGCACTGCTGGCACCGCAGCCAGAACCGGCCCAGCAGTCTGCGGCATGGGATGCCTTGGCGGAGCTGGGCTTGTTCGCGCTGCTGGTGCCCGAGGATTTCGGCGGGGCCGGGCTTTCGCTGGTCGACGTTGCGCTGGCCGTCGAGGCCTTGGGGGCAGGGCTGGCGCCGCCGTCCGCAGCGGCGACGCTGGCGGCAACAGACTTGCTGGTGCGCTACGGCAGCCCCACCCAGCAGAGCGAGCTACTCCCGCGGATTGCGGGCGGAGAATTGAAGTTCGCTATCGCGGCGCTGGAGCCGGATCAGGGCTACGATCCCGAGGATGTCGCCTGTTCCTTCGCGGATGGATCGCTGAGCGGCAGCAAGATTCTGGTTGAATCGGCAGCGGCGGCGGATATCCTGGTGGTCCTGGCGCGCGATAGCACCGGCCCGGTCTTGCTGCTGGTCGACCGCGAGGCACCCGGTGTGAGCCTGCGCGGCCATGAAGATCTCGATTTGGGTAGCGGCTTTTGCGCGGTAACGTTCGATGCCGTCCGGCTCGAAAGCGATGCCATCCTCGGCACGGCCGCCCCCGCTCAGACAGTCGCGCGCCTGTTGGATGCCGGGGCAACGCTCAACGCAGGATTGTTGACCGGCATTGCCACGAGGATGCTGGAAACCTCTGTCGAATACGCCAAGACGCGCAGCCAGTTCGGCCAGCCCATCGGCGCGTTTCAAGCGATCAAGCACCGCTGCGCCGATATGGCTATCGCGCTCGAAGCGGCGCGCTCGACCGCCTATTACGCTTTCTGGGCGATCTCGGAGGATGCGCCGGACCGGACCCGCAGCGCTTCCATGGCGAAGAGCTGCTGCGGCGAATCCGCGCGGATGATCTGCAACGAGGCCATCCAGATTCACGGCGGTATGGGCTTTACTTGGGAGCTGGGCCTGCACCGTTTCCTGCGCCGTGCGAGAGTGCTGGAATATGCCTTCGGCGATGCCGCCTGGCATAACGAGCGCGTGGTTGCCGAGACTTTGGCGACGCTGACCGAAGGCGGGGCTGAACCAGCGGTCGCGGCGTAATGAAGGCGATGCTGCTTTCCCGCTTCGGTGGCCCCGGCGAGCTGATCGAGGCCGATGTTCCCACGCCGCAGCCCGCCCCCGACCAGATGCTGGTGCGCGTTTCAGCGTGCGGCGTGTGCGGGCACGATCTGCTCAACCGCGCCGGAGCCTTTCCGCACACGCCGCTGCCCTGCGTCATGGGTCATGAAGTGGCGGGCGAAGTGGTCGAGTGCGGGCCGCTGATCACGCAGTTTCACGATGGCGACCGGGTGGCGATGATCCAGCGAATTGGCTGCGGTATCTGCCAGCCGTGCCGGAGCGGGCAGGAGAATATCTGCACCAGCGGGCCGGGCTTCTATGGCGAGCAGATATCCGGTGGCTACGGCGAATATGTCGTAGCCTCGGAACGCAATGCGCTGCTGCTGCCTGACAATATCCCGTTGGATGTCGCACCGGTGCTGAGCTGCGCTATCGGTACTGGTTATCACGCATTGCGCCGCGCGGCGCTGCCGATGGGCAGCACCGTGCTGGTGACCGGGGCGTCCGGCGGTGTCGGTATTCATGCGGTGCGACTTGCCGCACTGGCCGGGCACCGGGTGATCGCGGCGACGAGCTCCGCGTCCAAGGTCGCAGGACTGAAGGTCGCAGGGGCTGACCGTGTCGTGCTGGCCGGGCAGGGCGGCTTCCATGAGGACGTGCGCGATTTCACGGACGGGGCCGGGGTGGACTGTGTGCTCGAAATCGCCGGCGGGCCTACATTTCGCTCCAGCGTGCGTTCGATTCGGCCAGGCGGACGGATGGTGATCATTGGCACGGTGGAGCCGGGCAACTGGCCGTTCAATCCGGCGCTGTCGATCCTCAAGGAACTGGATTTCATCGGCAGCGCTCATGCCACGCTCAACGATCTGCGCACGGTCATCCGGCTGGTCGCGGAAGGCAAGATTGCGCCCGAGATTGGCCGGACGATGCCGATGCGAGAAGCGGCCGAGGCGCACCGGGCGATGGAGGCGAAGGAAATTACCGGCCGGGTCGTGCTGATGCACGATCACGCGCTGGCGGCCTGAGGGATGTTAGAATGCAGATAGCCTCGATCATCCGACGCGCCGCGCTCCAGTTCAAGGATGCGCCCTGCCTGACCGAGGGCGACCGCACGCTTAGCTTTCGCGATTTCGACGCCGCCACAGACCGGCTCGGCAATGCGCTGATCAGCAAGGGTTTGCTTCCGGGCGACCGGGTGAGGGTCAAGCGGCCCAAGCAGATCCTGGTCTGGCCCGAACTGCCAAAGAGCGGCACCGGCAAGGTCCTGCGCCGCAGCGTACGTGACAGCTTAACTGCAGGGGCGGTTTGAAATGGCTCATATCAAGTTTCTCGACGAGACCATGCGCGACGGGCAGCAGAGCCTGTGGGGCCTGAGGATGCAGGCCGGCATGGCGCTGCCGGTCTCGCCGCTAATCGATCGTACGGGTTTTTGCATCATCGACCTGACTGGCGGTGGCATGCTCGACGTGCTGACGCGCTATTGCCAGGAAAACTACTGGGAAGGGCTCGACCTGCTGGTCGCCTCGATGCCGCAGACGCCAGTACGCGCCGGGCTGCGGGCCAATGCCAATGTCACCTTTGGCATCACCCCGCCGGCGCTCATGGACCTGTGGGTGCGGCGGCTTTGCGCGCATGGCGTGCGCTCGTTCTGGATTTATGACGTATTGTTTGGCATCGACAACATGCTGCGGCTTGCGCATGTGGCGAAGGAAGCCAATGCCCAGGTCGCCGGCGCAATCATGTTCGCGTTGTCGCCGGTGCATACCGACGCGTTCTTCGTCACCAACGCCAAGGCGCTGGCGGCCAGTCCCGATGTCGATTCGCTGCTGCTCTATGATACTGCCGGCGTGCTGGAGAAGGAGCGCCTCGAAAAGCTGCTGCCTGCCATCATCAAGGTGGCCAGGGGCAAGCCGATCGAGTTCCATTCGAACAATCTGCTCGGCATGTCGGCCAAGGCCTATCTTGATGCGATCGATCTTGGCGTTTCGGTGATCCACACGGCCAGCCGCCCGATGGCCAATGGCCCGTCGGTGCCATCGACTGAAATCATGGCGAAAAACATTGTGTTGCGCGGCCATACGCACTCGCTAGACGAAAGCCTGTTCGAACCGGTGGCCGATCACTTCCGCGCCGTGGGTAAAGCGGCGGGCTTCCTGGTCGATCAATATGCCGAATATGACGGCTTCTCGATCCAGCACCAGATTCCCGGGGGCATGATGGGCACCTTCAAGGCGCAGCTGGCCATGCACAAGATGATGGACAAGCTGCCTGAGGTGCTGGACGAAGTCGCCGCGGTGCGCCGCGATCTTGGCTATCCCGGCATGGCGACGCCGTTCAGCCAGCTGGTCGGCATCCAGGCGGTGCTGAACATCGTCACCGGCAAACGCTATGGCACGGTGCCGGATGAGGTGATCCAGTATGCCGCGGGTTTCTATGGTCAGACCGCCGCGCCGATCGATCCGGAGGTGCTTGACCGTATCATGGCCGCGCCGCGTGCGAAGGAGGTGCTCGCCAGCCCGCCGGAAAGCCCGGACCTCGAGGAGTTGAAAAAGCTGCATGATACTGAGGACGAGGACGAGCTGATCTACCGCGCCTTCCTGCCGCAATCCGACATCGACGCGATGCGCGCCGCCGGGCCAGTCAGGCGCGACTATCCGCTGCTGTCCTCGCCCGAGCTGGAGCAGGTGCGCAAGCTGATGCAACTGGCGCAAGTCCCTCTGATCCAGATCCGCTCGGAAACCATGGACCTCACGCTGCGGCGGTGAGCCTTTCGCGTTCCCAGGCCGGGTAGCGGCCCAGCATCAGCAGGCCGAGCGCACCCACCCCGAGCAGCGCTGCCGAGATTTGCATCGGCAGGCGGTAACTGCCGGTGACATCGTGGACATAGCCGAACAACAACGGCGCGCTGCCCGATGCGGCGGCGACGAAGATGTAAGCGCGGGCGTAAATGCGGGCATAATCGACAGTGCCGAAATAGCGGGCGATGAGGTAGCTCAGCACATCCAGCTCGGTCCCGGTGGCGATGCCGAGCAGCGCGGCGGCGACGGCGAAGCTGGTGTAACTACCCCCGTCGCCGATGATCAGGCAGGCAGTAGCTGCGGGAACCATCACCAGCGCGGCGACGGCAGGCGCCCAGAAGCGGTCGACCAATGCGCCAACGGCAATGCGCCCGCCGATCACGGTCATCCCGAAGATGCCCATGATCGAGGCGGCCTCCGCCACCGAAAGCCCGGCATCGGTAAAGGCCGGGACCAGGTTGGGGATAACGCCGCCGATTACGGCATAGATGCACAGCGTTGAAAGCCCGAGTTGCCAGAAGCGGCGCGTGCGGACCGCGTTGCCGACATCGAAACCGCTCACCCGGGTATCCGGTCCGGTCGAGGCCAATCCGGACGGCCCGTCGCGCGGTAAAAACAGCCAGCACAGCGGCACCACCACCAGCAGGCAGAACGCGGCCAGCGCAATATAGGCTCCCCGCCAGCCCCATTGCAGGATGCTGGCCGCGGCAATCGCCGGCATCAGAATCGAACACAGGCCCGAGCCCGACAGTCCCACCCCAAGCGCCAGCCCGCGCGCTTTGTCGAAGTTTCCGGCGATCAGCGAAGTCCACGCGACCGCCCCCGCCCCCGCGCCGAGCAGCGACATCAGCGCATAGACACTGTAGAGTTGCCACAGCGATCCGGTGATCCCCGCGCCAAGCAGACAGGCGAGGGCAAGTCCCACCAGACCCGGCAGGATTGTGTTGCGAATGCCCCAGCGCCGCACCATCCAGCCCGCCAGCGGCGCGCAGACCACGGCGAGTCCGGTGCTGAACAGGATCGCGGTCTGGATCGCCGCGCGGCTCCAGCCGAATTCCTGTTCGAACGGGCCGACAAATACTCCGATGGTATAGACCGGCAGCGTCGTCGGCGCGCAGGTGAGGCCGAGCGCGGTCAGGGCGACGAGGCGCCAGCTCCGCCGCCATTCGCCCGAGCCACTGCCTTGCATCAGAGCGCGGTCAGCCCGCCATCGATGATATGCTCCGACCCGGTGGTGAAGCCGGATTCGTCCGAGGCAAGATAAATCACCAGCAGGGCGACATCGGCGGTTTCGCCGACGCGTTTGATCGGCACGGAATCGCTGGCGATGACGATCTGCTCCTCGGTCAGCGCTTCGGTCATCATCTGGGTGCGGATATAGCCGGGGTGGACCGTGTTCACCCGGATGTTGTCGCCGCCATATTCGATGGCCGCCTGCTTGGTCAGTCCGCGCAGGGCGAACTTGCTGGCGGCATAGGCGACATTGGGGGTGCCATAGATTGCCACCATTCCCGAGATCGACGAGATATTGACGATCGATCCCCCGCCCGCCTGCTTCATCGAGGGGATGACATATTTCATACCGAGGAACACTGAAGTCTGATTAATCTGGCAAATCCTGAGGTAATCATCCTCGTCGAGATCGGTGCAGGTCGCGACCGGCCCCACGATGCCCGCATTGTTGACCAGTACAGTGACCGGACCGAACCGCCGTTCGGTTTCTGCAACAACCGCTTTCCAGCCCGCGCTGCTGGTAACATCGTGGACTGCGAAGGCCGCATTGGCGCCGAGTTCGGCCGCGAGTGCTTCGCCGCGCGCCGTGTCGATATCGGTTAAGACAACTTTGGCCCCCTCGGCTACACAGCGGCGCGCATGTTCCGCGCCCATGCCCTGCGCCGCGCCAGTGATAATTGCGACCTTGCCATCCAACCGTCCCATAGTCCGCTCCCATTTTTTGCGATGTTCGTTCGGCTCTTGTGTCTTTAGTCCGGCTCAAATGGAAGACCGAAACGACAGGCGGCTGGTAAAACCCGGCGATTTTTCTTTTATTGCCTGGCCCCCGGCGATAGGACGTCCCGAGCGGTTGCCGCGCGCAGGCAGCCTATGGAGAGGCCCGCATGGACACTGCCCAACTGGCGCCCCGACCGGGCAATGTGCCCGACGACCGGGTGATCGATTTCAACCTGCATATGCCGGTCCCGGGGGGGCAATCGGTGCATGAGTTCTGGCGCGATGTGATGGCGCGCGCCGCTCACGATGTCATGTGGACGCCGCACAATGGCGGGCACTGGATGGTGCTCGACCCCGACCTGGCTGAGACGGTGCTCACCGATTCCGATCGCTTCTCCAGCAGGATCGTTATCGTCCCGCGCGATCCGGCGGGGGAAGCCTATTCCAAATATATTCCCCTGTCGCTCGATCCGCCGCGTCACGGTCCCTATCGCAAGCTGCTGAACGAAGGGCTCAGCCCCAAGGCGATTTCCAGCCGGAAGGAGGCGATGCGCGGGCTGACGGTCGAATTGATCGAGGGGTTCCGGGCCAAGGGCCGGTGCAATTTTACCCATGATTTCGCCGAGCAGCTGCCGATCCGCATATTCCTGCGGCTGGTCGATCTGCCATTGGCGGATGCGCCCAAGCTCAAACACCTCGCCGATCAGTTCACCCGGCCCGATGGCAGCCTCACCTTCCTCGAAGTGGAGCAGGGCTTCAGCGACTATATCGGCCCGGTAATTCGCGAGCGACGCGGCGGCCCGGGCGACGATCTCATCACCCAAATGGTAAATCGCCAGGTCGAAGGCCGCGATCTCACGCAGGAAGAGGCAGAAAATCTGTGCACCCAGGCGCTGGTCGGCGGGCTGGATACGGTGGTCAATCTCCTTGGCTTCGTCTTCGCGCATCTGGCGCAGGATAGCGAAACCCGCCGCGCCCTGGCTTCCGATCCCCGAAAGCTGGACGATGCGATTCTCGAATGTCTCCGCCGCTTCCCGGTGGTGTCGGATTCGCGTGAGGTGATCGGCGAATGCGATTTCGGCGGCGTGACGTTCCGCTCGCGCGACATGGTGATGGCGTCGACCGTGCCGATCGCGCTGAGCGACCGGAGCAATCCCGAGCCGATGGAATTCCGCCTCGGCAGGCAGGCACGGCGCCAGTATCTCTTTGGCAAGGGCAGCCATACCTGCCCCGGCGCGCATCTGGCGCGCGTCGAGCTCAAGCTGGTTTTGGAGGAGTGGCTGGCTCGCATTCCAGAGTTCCGCCTTGCCGATGGATGTGCACTGTCGTTCACCAGCGGCATTGTCGCTACGGTCGATCCGTTCGAGCTGGTTTGGGATGTCTGAACAGATCGGCGATTTCTCGCTCGAGATCGATCCCAACGGCGTCGCCCTGGTCACGTTCTCGCGCCCGCCAGTGAACGCGGTTTCGCTTTCGGTCTATCGGGATATTGGCGCGCTGGTCGACCGGATCGAGGACGACGATTCCGTCCGGGTGGTCGTGCTGACCGCCCCCGAAGATGCCCGCGCCTGGTGCGGCGGGGCGGACCTCAACGATTTCGTCGGCATCGATCCCGAAGGACGCAAGCAGCGCTATGCTTTCATCAATGCCCAGCTTCCCCGCTTTTACCGTATGGATCGGCCGGTGATTGCGGCGATCAATGGCGCGGCGATCGGCATCGGCATGATCCTGGGCGCGCTATGTGACATGCGGGTGGCCGCCGAGGACGCCAATTTCGCCTGCCCGGAAATCGATTACGGCCTGGTCGCCGGCGGCGCGGCGATCTTTGCCATGCTCAAGATGCCCGAGGCGAAAATCCGCGAAATGCTGTTTACCGGTGCCCGCTTCACCGCGCGAGAGCTCGAGCCGACGGGCTTCTTCAACTACGTCCTGCCGCGCGCCGATGTGCTGCCCAAGGCGCTGGCGCTGGCCCGCCAGATCGCCGTCAAAAGCCTGCCCTCGATCCGCGCCCGCAAGGTGGCCTCGGTCAATATCGAAGGCCGCAGCTGGATGGAGGCCTATCTCGATGCGCAGGCGCATTCGGGCATGCTGACGGCGGGTGCGGATGGCGCGGAAGGCGTGAAGGCGTTCCTGGAGGGGCGAACGGCGCGAATCGCCGACCAGTGATCAGCCGGCTGGAGGTTCGGCTGCGATCATGTCCAGCATCCGCTCGACGATATCGATGCTGGCTTTGGTCAGATTGCGCGGGCGCCGGTAGAGCAGCCAGGTAATGATCACCTGATTAACGCTGCCGATCAGGATCGACGCCGTCTGGTACCAATTCTGTCCATGTGGCCAGTCTCCGTCGCGCTCACCTTGCCGTAGCAGACATATCACGACGCGGGCGAAGTCGTCGACCGAGTGGCGCAAATCGGTTTCGCTGACGGACACGCTGGGCCAGATTTCCAGATAGAACAGGCGCGCCCATTCGGAATGCTCACGGGCGAAATCGGCCGACATGGTGAGGTAGAGCACCAACCTGTCGCGCGCGCTGGATTTGGCCGCGACGGCCAGCCGGAATCCTTCGAAAAAGTTGGACAAATGGTTGCGCGGGAGATCGTAGGCGAGATCTTCCTTGTTCTTGTAGTATTCATAGAGCGTCGAGGTGGAAATTCCTGCCTCGGCAGCGATGTCGGCGATGCGCGAGCGAGAGATCCCGTCCCGTGCGAAGACGCGCAGCGCGGCGCTCAAAATCCGCTGTTCGGTGCGCTTGCTGCGGTCCTGCTTGCGCTCGCTGGCGCGTTTGGGCCGGTGGGCAATACGATGAAGAAGCGCATCCCATTCAGCAGCCGCGGTATCCAAATCCACGCCGGCAGGGAGTGGTTCAGTTACAACGGCTTTCAGCATTTGTAGTTTCCGGTCCAAAAAAATCGAGTTCCAACTCCCCCTTAACAGCGAATAACCTGCCGACCAAGGGTCAGGTTTGATCCTGACAACCTTAGAGGATAGTTGACCGAATCCGCCCGGCGCCGGAATATATCCGAAAGATCGTCGAAAATTGTTTGACGGTGAAAATTTGGCAAACTAGTTTCGTTGCCAGAGCAGAAGGAGAGCGATGGTGGCTGATAATCTGGCATGCGCGAAAGCGATGATCGCGGCGTATAATGCGCAGGATTTCGCCTTGATGGAGTCGCAGATCGCGGCCGATGTCGATTTCGCCCATTTCAACCGCAATTTCGCCCTGACATCGCGTGACGAGCTGATCGGCGTGATTCGCCAGTTCGCCAGCGATTTCTTCACGGAGCGTCACTTCGAGCCCGCCGAGCGCATCATTGCCTCGGGCGATGTCGTCGTGCGGATCGGCTGGTACGTCGGCACTTGCGCCGTCGATCTTGAAGGTTTCGGCAAGGCGGGCGATGGGTTCCGTCTGAAATTATGCAGCGTGCTCCGCTTCGACGATGCCGGGATCATCGTCGAGTGGAAGGATTTCGGTTGATCGCTTGATCTTGCTCCACCCCTGAATTTTAGAAAGCAGCGCCATGAAAATAGGCATGTTCCAGACCCCGTTCCTGCGTCCCGAACGCTCAGCCAAGCAGGTGTTCGACTGGTGCATTCGCCAGGCCGTCCACGCCGACAGGATCGGCTTCAGCGAATATTGGGTGGGCGAACACGCCACGCTCGATTGGGAAAGCGTGCCGAGCCCGGAACTGGTGATCGCTGCCGCCGCCTCGCAGACCAGCCAGATCAAGTTCGGTCCGCTGGCCCATCTTCTGCCCTTTCATAACCCCGCCACACTCGCGATCCAGACTGCTTGGCTCAGCCAGGTGCTGGAGGGCCGCTACATGCTCGGCGTCGCCAGTGGCGCCTATCCCACCGACGCGGCACTGCGCGGCATCACCGACATGAGCCACACGCATGAGATGATGTTCGAATCAATCCAGCTGATGCGCAAGGTCTGGAAGGGTGAGCCGTTTCAGGAACAGGGGAAATACTGGAAGGCGGGCTACCCCGAGATCGATCCCACGCACGCGTTTCGCGACACCAGGCCCTGGGGCGGCGAGATGCCGATGGCGATGACCGGGCTTTCCTCGCCCTCCTCGTCTATCGCCTTTGCTGGTACCCACGGGTTCATTCCCGCCTCGGTCTATGCCGGCAACGCCTTCCTGCGCAGCCATTTTGAAACCTATGCCGAAAAGATGGCTGAAAACGGCCGGGTGGCGCAACGTTCAGTCCACCGCGTGGTGCGCGATGTGATCGTTGCCGACACCGATGCCGAAGCGCGCAAGCTGGCGGTAAATGGCGGCATCGGCCATGCCTGGGACACGTATATCAAGCCGACCTACCGGCGCTTCGGCGTGCTCAAGGGACTGCTTCACGATCCCAATTTCGATGAGTCCAAGGTCGATGCCGAATACCTCGCCGAACATGTCTGGATCGTTGGCTCGCCCGAAACCGTGCGCCAGAAGATGGAAGCCTGGTTTGACGATCTCGGCGGCCCGTTCGGCACGCTGCTGATCTATAGCCACGACTATATCGACAATCCCGAACCCTGGGAGCACTCGATGGACCTGCTGGTCAACCAGGTTGCGCCCAAGCTGTCGAGCGCCGAACTCGCAAAGGCTGAGTAGCCGCGATGGGCCGGCTCGAAGGCAAGGTCGCCATTGTCACTGGCGCAGCGCAAGGCATGGGCGAGGCTCATGCCCGCGCATTTATCCGCGAAGGCGCGCGGGTGGTCCTGACCGACATCAACGCCTCGCGCGGCGAGGAAATCGCGCAGGAGCTGGGCGACTCGGCAGTCTTTATGCGCCACGACGTTGCCGACGAGGCTGGCTGGAAACAGGTCGTCGCGTTCGCTGAGGAGCGGTTCGGCAAGGTCACCGTTCTGGTCAACAACGCCGGCGTAATCGGCCCGGTCAAAGGCCTGATCGAGCTGGCCAAGGAGGAATTCCTCCAGGTTTGCGCGGTCAACCAGCTCGGCGTGTTCCTCGGCATGCAGGCGGTGGTGCCGTCGATGACCGCGGCGGGCGGCGGTTCGATCGTCAACATTTCCTCGATCGCCGGCATGCTCGGCACCGCAGCCTCGTCCAACGCCGCCTATTGCGCCAGCAAGTTCGCCGTGCGCGGCATGAGCAAGCTGATTGCAGTGTGGCACGGCAAGGACGGGATCCGGGTCAATTCGGTCCACCCCGGCTACATCCTCACCCCGATGATGATCGCCGCCACCGATGCGCAAGGCGGCGGCGCGGCCGCTGCTATCCCGCTGGGCCGGTTAGCGCAGCCCGAAGAAGTCTCCAGCGTGGTGCTGTTCCTGGCGTCCGACGAATCCTCCTTCGTTTCCGGCGCGGAATATGTCGTCGATGGCGCGATGACATCGGGCTGAGTTGCGCGAATTCTACGCGCGACCGCGTGGGGGATTTCGGAAATTGCGATCAAGCTGGCGGGTGTGCGTCTACTGAGCCTTTCCCATACACTGGCCCGTGTGGTTTGCAGTCGGCTGGCCAATCGCCGGGAGCGAGCGGTGCCAGAGCAAGAAACTTCTGCTCGGAAATCTGCAGCTTGAGTTTGCCGCTCGTAAGTTGCAGCGAACCGATGGGCACGGCCCGCAGCTGTTCGTCGACGCCGCCCAGTCCGCCCGATGCCAGGACAACGTAGCTGACACAGCCGGATCTGCATTCAATCAGAGCTTCGACGCCCTTGCCGATTGAATTGCCGGTCTCGTCTTCCACCGGCATGCCGTTGATCCCGGTCGCGGTGATCAGGCTTGCCACAGCGGAGCGTCGGCTGGCGCGTTCCGCCGATTTGCCGCCCTCTTCATAGCCGCGCTGCCTGCCGAGCCAGCGCCAGACACCGACCAGGTTCACCAGCGTCAGAAAGACGTTCGTCGCCACCAGGTTCGTCTGACCCGAAGTAAGCCCGACAACCGACCAGCAGATCGAGCCGGCGACGAATACGACAAAACCCCATCCCGTCACCCGCGCGCCAAGATTGGCCGCGGTCATCATGGCGGCGATCATGGTTGCGATCGGTGCTACCCAGCCTGCGATTGTTTCGAGCACCCAAGCCTCCTGCTACGCTGTAAAGTTCAACCGTGCCTGCAACGCTCGGCACCGGAGAAGGGGCCAGCAGCGCCCCGAATGTATTTTCAACGTCCCGGCTCAGCCGCGTGCATCGCGCTTGCGGAACCGGGCGGCCCTGGGGCGATTATCTCCCGCAAGGAGACTCACATGCCAGCACGACCCTATTGGCGCGGCCAGATAAGACTGGCGCTCGTCTCGATCCCTGTCGAAATTTACTCGGCGACCCGCAGCGGCGCGACAATCGCGTTCAACCAGATACACGAGCCATCGGGCAAGCGCGTCAAATACGAGAAAATCGTGCCGGGTATCGGACCGGTGAATGTGGATGACATCGTCAAAGGCTTCGAATACGCCAAGGGCGAATATGTCCTGCTCGACGAGAAGGAAATTGAAGGCGTCCGGCTGGAGAGCAAGAAGACGCTGGAGCTGACGCAATTTGTCGGCAGCGACGACATCGACATGATCTATTTCGACAAGCCTTATTATGTCGTGCCGGCTGACGATCTCGCTGAGGAAGCGTTCATCGTCCTGCGCGAGGCGCTGCGCCGCAGCCGGAAGATCGGGCTCGGCCAGCTCGCCATGCGCGGGCGCGAATATGTCGTCAGCATCAAGGCTTGCGGGCGCGGCATGGTGATGGAGACGCTGCGCTATGCCGACGAGATCAACAAGGCGGCCAGCTACTTTCGCGATATCGGCGATGCGCAACCGGATGAAGACCTGCTCGACCTCGCGACAACCCTGATCGACAAAAAGACCGGAAAGTTCGACGCGGGTGAGTTCCACGACCGCTACGTCGATGCGCTGCGGGAGTTGATCGAGCGCAAGAAGAAGGGCAAGGTGCTCAACATCGAAACCGAGCCAACTGGCGGCGGCGACTCGCGCGGCGCGAATGTGGTCGATCTGATGGCGGCGCTGAAGAAATCGCTGGGGCCGGGGAGTGGCGGTGGTGGTAAGGCGGCGGAAACAAAGTCCGCAGCCAAGCCAACCAAAAAAGCAGCTTCGAAACCTCCGGCGCGCAAGCGGGCCTAGTTCACTCATCAAGCCAGGCCGGGATGGCCTGTCGCGCTTAGGACAAGCGCTTGTTTTATGTTGAGGATTATGCGAATTTGGCTTGAGTTGAGCAAGCCACCAGGACATTCGACGATGCGTCTCTCCGGCAAAGTGGCAATCATTACCGCCGCATTGCAAGGCATGGGTGAAACCCATTCCATAAGCTTTCATGGCGGAAGGTGAGTGACTCAGGCATTTCTGCCTTTAAGCGTCGATGACATCATCATCACAGACGAGCTGGCCCGACGCCCAGCGCGCAGCTTTGACCATAAAGTCGAGGCCGAGGCGCTGGCTTCGCTCGTGGAGGAGTTCGCCGAGCGACCGGAAAACCTGCTCCAGAAGCTGGTCGATGCGCTGATCGGCATTGGCATTGCTGACTCGGCGGGCATTAGCCTGCTTGAGGAAGGCGAGGGTGATGAGCAGTTCCGCTGGGTGGCCCTGGCGGGGCAATGGGGACAGTTCAAAGACGGACTGATGCCGTTCGATGCGAGCCCCTGCGGCGTCGTTATCAAACGCGATGCGGTCATGCTCTTCGAGCATCCGGACCGCTTCTTCCCCGCCGCGGCGGTGCATCCGCTGATCCACGAAATCCTGCTCGTGCCCTTCTACGCTCAGGGTCGGACAATCGGCACGCTGTGGATCAGCGCTCACGATCCGATGCGAAAATTCGACGCGGAGGACGAAAGGCTGCTGCGGTCGCTGGGCCGCTTTGCGTCTGCCGGATACCAGATGAAGGAGGCGCTCGGCGTCTCTCGGGCGGGGGAGGCGGCAAGCCGCGCGGCGCTGGAGGCTGACCTTGCCGGCATGCGCCGGCTACACGAGCTGCACGCCAGGCTGGCCACGGAGAACGATCTCAGCGCCGCGCTCGACGATGTCCTGGCTGCGGCATGCGAGTTTACTGCCACCGACCGAGGCTGCATCCAGCTCGTCAGCGACGACGGCGAGCGGCTCGACATCTTCGCGCAACGAGGCTACGAACCCGACTCTCCGTTCATCCGCCACTTCCTCCATGAAGGTTCCAAGCCGGCCTGCGACGCGGCGCGCTTGCATCGCCAGCGGATGGTCATCGAAGACGTCGAAAGCTTCCCGCCTCTCCGGGGCACACGGGATCTCGAGGTTGCCCTGATGGACGGCATCCGCGCCACGCAATCCGCACCGATGATCAGTCGCAAGGGCGAAACCCTCGGGGTGCTTAGCACGCAGTTCCGGCAGCCTCACCGCCCTACCGTAGAGCAGCTGAGGCTGATCGACCTGCTTGCCTGGACCGCCGCCAGTTTCATCGAGCGCCACCATGCCGAAGCCGGGTTGCGCCAAAGCGAAGAGCGCTACCTCGGCCTCTTCAACGCCATCGACCAGGGCTTCTGCG
>JANMCD010000223.1:0-9897 GCA_031360905.1 Novosphingobium sp. | reverse complement strand
GGCGAAACCAGCAGCACCGCGAAGCCGATGCCGATCGCCACCCAGCCAATCTGGCCGTAGATCGACAAAGTCAGCTCCTTCGACATCTCGCCGCTCTCCCCGCCAGTCGCCTCGCCGATCAGGCCGGCGACGAAATTGCCGACTGCGCTCATGTAGAACCACGCGCCCATCACGAAGCTGGCGAGGTGGAGCGGCGACAGGCGGGCCATGGCGGACAGGCCGACGGGAGACAGGCACAGCTCGCCGGTGGTGTGCAGGAGGTATATCAGGAAAATGAAGATGACCGGCGTCAAAGCGGCGGGACCGACCGACGCCGCCCCCCAAACGAACACCAGAAAGCCCAGCCCGACCTGCAACAAAGCGAGCCCGAATTTGGCCGGGGCCGAAGGTTCCAGCCCGCGCGCGCCAAGCCATTGCCAGGTGCCGGCGAACAGCGGCGCCAGCAGCACGATGTAGATCGGGTTGATCGACTGGAACAGCGAAGTCGGCACGCCCGAGCGGTCGGCATAGCGGTCGGTATAAAGATTGAGGCTGCCGCCGGCCTGTTCGAACAACCCCCAGAACAGGGGATTCAGCGCGACCAAAAACAGGATCGCGAACATCCGCTCGCGCGGCTCCTTGGGCAGCTTGAACGCCTCATAAAGCGTGTAGCCAAGCAAGGCGATGCCGCTGACGATAAGCAGGTTCTGGATGACGTTTTGATACTGGATCAGCATCCAGATCGTTGCAACCGCCGCGACGCCGACCCCGTAAAGGGTGAATTCGCGCTGGCGGGCCAGCGCAGCCGGCGGCTCGCCCCGCCCTCTTAGCGATGGCCGGCCGACGACAAAAATTATCAGCCCCAGCACCATGCCGATGCCGGCCAGACCAAAGCCCCAGGCCCAGCCGATTGTCTCGCCAAGATAGCCGACCAGGATGGTGCCCAGCGCGGCGCCGACGTTCACGCCCATGTAGAAGATAGTGTAGGCGGCGTCGCGGCGCACGTCGGTCATGCGGTAAAGCTGGCCGACGATCACCGAGATATTGGCCTTGAGGAAGCCGGAGCCGACGATGATGAAGGCCAGAGCCAGCCAGAACACGTTGATCGTCGGATCGTCCGGACCGCCGCCGCCCTCGACCGCCATCAATCCGTGGCCAAACGCCAGCAGGACGCCGCCGAACAGCACCGCCTTGCGCTGCCCCAGCCAGCGGTCGGCGATCAATCCGCCGAGCACCGGGGTGATATAGACCAGGCTGCCGTAGGCGCCGTAGATCAGGTTTGCCTGGCCGTCTCCGAACAGCCAGTGCTTGGTGAGATAGAGAACCAGCAGCGCCCGCATGCCGTAATACGAAAAGCGCTCCCACATCTCGGCATAGAACAGGACGAACAACCCGCGCGGATGGCCCAGGACGTCCTCGCTCTTGCGCGCGGCGATGACGCCGCCGGCGCCAAGTAGGGCGAACAGGGCAATAGCGGCGATCGCGGCAATCCAGTCACCCTCGTTCCAGCTCGCCATGTCTTTCATACGCGCGATCTCCGATGGTGCGAGCTATTGCGAGCGATACAGGAGACGGCAAGACTATCGTGAAAATTACCATGTTCAATCGCGGAATTTACAGATGACCGTTCTGCATATTGCATTAGGCCGCTGCTGCTGACGGGGCGTTCTGTTTCCATTCGGCACTATTCGGCGCAACGCAAGCGAACCAATGGATTAGACGTTGCGAAGGCGGAATAATTCTGCCAGCTTCTCGCATAGGTGGGGAGTCGCCGGTGCAGGGGGCACCACGTCGGCCTGCGCCCAGGGTAGGGAGTTGCTGGCATGATCCGGTCAGAACTGTTGCAGCTGTTGGCGAAGGAAAACACCGATTTGCGCGCCGAGGATATCGAGCGCGTAGTCGGAACGTTCTTCGACGAGATCGCCGCGCGGCTAGCGCATGGCGGCAGGGTCGAACTGCGCGGCTTCGGCGCTTTTTCCACGCGGGAGCGCGATGCCCGCAGGGGGCGCAATCCGCGCACCGGCGAAGCGGTCGATGTGCCTGGCAAGCGCGTGCCCTTCTTCAAGCCCGGCAAGGAAATACGGGTCCGCCTCAACGGAACCTGAGCATCCACAGGAAGTGCTGACCGAGTGGCCAGTGTCCCCTATCCCTATTCTTCTGCACCCTTGGCGGCGCGCTGGGCTTGACCTATAGCCGCCTTGGCATTGCGGGCGTGGCGGAATCGGTAGACGCAACGGACTTAAGCCAAATTGAGTGCTCGGGGGGAAACCCGCGATGCAGAACTGCTCAAATTCGGGGAACCCTGTCAGATGGCGATCCCGAGCCAAGCCGCAGCGTGAAAGCGCTGCGGAAGGTGTAGAGACTAGACGGGCAGCACCTACCCTTCGGCCTGGCCGGAGCATGGTGAAGGGATAGTCCAGACCACAAACGCCCAGCCCGATCAAGGGTGACGGGCGGCGGTGAAAGCCGTAGCTGGTATGAAAATCCGTTGGGCTTTTGCCCGTGTGGGTTCGATTCCCACCGCCCGCACCATTCTTTCGCACATTTGCGTTGAGGGGAATTCATAGGCCACTGCCCTCAACGGAAAGAAGATGAATCGACGTTGATGCTCGTTGGCATCAGTCCACCCACGCAGCTTTGAGCGTGCGGTGCAGGCTCAAATTCAGCGACAGACGCGTTCGATCAAGATCGCATTCACTTCTCCCGCCCGTTCAAGATGGGGCAGGTGACCAGCCGCCTCGATCCATCGGACCTGGAACCCGGGCGGCAGCGCGCTTTCGTCCGGTCTTCCAACGATCCGGTCATTCTTCGAGGCTATGATCAGGACGCCGCCGGGGCGTTGAGCGAGTGCCGCCAGATCGGCCTGCAATGCAACCCGGTCTGCGTCCCCCAACAGTCGATGGCGCGTGACCGACAGAGCCTTGTCCACCCCGTCGATCCGTTTGTACTTCAAGACGTCCTCGACCATTTCCCTGGTTACCGAGGCCGGATCGGCAACAAGCATTTGCAAAAAAGGTTTCAGTGACCGCGCCCTTCCAGCGCTGATCACCCCGTCCAGAAATTCATCTGAAATCTGCCCACCCGGCATATGCGCCGGCGCAATAAGTGTGAGCGTTTCAGCAATTTCGGGCCGATCCGCCGCCAGTCTCGCCGCGACCGCCCCGCCGAGCGAATGGCCGATCAGATGCACGCGCTGGAGCCCGAGTGTATCGAGCGTCGCGCCGAGAGCATTGGCCAGGTTCGCCAGCGATCCTTCACCGACGTCTTTCGAGGAGCCGCCGTGTCCCGGCAAGTCGATCGCATAAACCGGCAGCAGCCTCGCAAGCGCTTCCAAGTTGAACTGCCAGCTTTTGAGGTCAGCCGCCCAGCCGTGGACCAAGACCACTGGTGTGCCCTCATCCGGTCCGGCCCGGCCGATTTGCAGGACACGGCCATCCGCCTCAATCATCGATAATTCAAGAATCGGCGCAACTTCCGCCGTTTCGACTGCGGAGAGCTCTGCAAATTTATCGGCGAAGGCGTCGAGTTCCTTCTCCGACGTATCGGCGTCTGCCAGCAAGCCAATCAAGGAGCCGACAGGGACGACCGCTCCTGCCTCCGCGATGATACGTCGAAGAACGCCCGAACCCGGCGCTTCGGCAACATTGACGATTTTGGCAGTCTCGATCTCGAGCAGTTCCTGCCCTTCCTGGATTATCGCGCCCTGCGGCTTCAGCCATTCCACGATCGTCCCTTCTTCCATGGAGAGACCCCACTTGGGCATGTTGATCGGGACAATCGCGTTCATTCTGCTTCCCCTAAGTCGCCAATGACGATGGGTTTTTCAGGGGTAAGCAAGCACAGTTCGGATGGCTTCCTCGATACGGCCGGGGGTCGGCACATACGCGTCTTCCAGCACCGGGGAAAACGGTACAGGCGTGTGGGGACAAGTCACTTTCAAGATCGGAGCTTTAAGCGAACCGAACGCTTTCTCCGCGACAAGGGCGGCAATGTCGGCCGCCATCGAGCAGCGCGGGGGGCTCTCGTCGATCACGACCAGCCGGCCAGTGCGGCGAATGCTTTCGAGGATCGTTTCCTCATCCAAGGGGGAGGTGGTTCTTGGATCAATCACTTCGGCGTCGATGCCCTCTTTAGCAAGGGCTACTGCAACCGCCAAGGTTCGCGGCACCATCGCGCCAAAAGCGACCAGCGTAATATCTTCTCCCTCGCGCGCGACATTCGCCTCGCCGAAGGGGATCCGGTAAGCTTCGTCAGGCACATCGCCTTCCATTCCGTAGAGAGATTTCGACTCGAGAAAGATAACCGGATCGTCGTCGCGGATGGCTTCGATCAGCAGGCCTTTTGCGTCATAGGGGTTGGAAGGCATCACCACCTTCAGCCCAGGGACCATCGTAAACAGCGGGTGGAGGGTCTGACTGTGTTGCGCAGCTGCCCGAAAGCCCGCACCGGCTGCCGCGCGTATAACCATCGGCGTATTAGCATGGCCGCCAAACATATACCGGAACTTCGCCGCCTGGTTGTAAATTTGATCGAAGCAAACGCCGACGAAATCAACGAACATCAGCTCGGCCACGGGTCTTAACCCCGTCAAGGCGGCTCCTGCGGCAGCTCCCATAATGGCCGACTCGCTGATCGGAGTGTCGATTACGCGTTCCGGTCCGAACTCTTTGTAAAGCCCTTGCATTTGACCAAACACGCTGCCGACGCCACCGACTTCACCCGAGCTGCCTTGACCACCCGCGACGTCCTCGCCAATGACAATGACGCGCTCATCCCGCCGCATCTCGCTGCGCATCGCGTCATTTATAGCTTGTAGGTAGGTCTTTTTTGGCATCGCATTCTCTTCTCAAAAAAGTGAGGCAAGCCGATACATATTCGTGCGACTCGGTCCTCGGGAGGTTACCCGCAAACGGAACCTGTCAGGCGTAAGTTTTATAGACATCGCGCTGAAGGTCAGTCGCGGGATCAGGGTCGGACGCTCCCAAAGCCTCTTGGGTTGCCGCCTCCACCTCGCGCCGGACCTCTTCCTCGATGCCGTCCAATTCTTCCTTGCTCAGCAAGCTGGCTTCGATCACCCGATCGCGAAACTTCGGAAGCGGGTCCTCGGCGCGTGCCGCAGCAAGTTCCTGCGCGGTCCTGTAAGCCTGAGGGTCGCCGATGAAATGGCCGAGGAAGCGGTGGCTCACGAGTTCCAGGGCATAGGGGCCTGCTCCGCTGCGGGCGTGTTCGAGCGCCGAACGCATCGCTTCATGCACCGCGAAAAAGTCCATTCCGTCCACTACCTCGCAAGGAAGTCCAAAGCCCCGAACCCGGTCCGCTATCGAAGAGGCGCCGCAGGCATAGCTGACATGAGTGTGTTCGCCGTACCCGTTGTTTTCGATGACGAAGATGGCGGGAACCTTGAGGACCACAGCCATGTTCAGTGCTTCGAACACCGTGCCCTGATTTGCAGCTCCATCCCCCGTGAATGCGACCACCACCCGTCCAGTCTTCAGGTATTTCTGGGTCAGCGCAGCGCCAACGGCGATGGGAGGCGCCCCGCCGACAATGCCGTTTGCGCCGAGCATTCCCTTCTTGAGATCCGCAATGTGCATCGAGCCGCCCTTGCCACCACACAAGCCGGCGCGCTTGCCCATGATTTCCAGCATCATTCCGGGAAGATCGACGCCCTTGGCGATGCAGTGACCGTGCCCGCGATGCGTGGAGCCGATATAGTCCTCGTCGCTCAGGTCGAAGCACACGCCGACGGCCGAGGCCTCCTGACCCAAATAAACATGGGCAAAGCCGGCGATGTTACCCGCAGCGAACTCCTTCGCCACCCGCTCCTCGAAGGTCCGGATGGTGAACATGCGCCGATAGGCGCGTCTCAGGTCTTCACGCGAGAGTTGCATTTTTCAGCTCCTTCCTATCGAAGGGTTTCGTCCGGTTGAGGGATTCAATCCGCAAGTGATCAAATCAAAGCGCGCGATAATTTCAAGTAGGCCGTTTTGAGCTGAACGTTTGTCAAATGCTTGCAGTCATCCAAGCCTGCTTACAAACCGGGGTGGCACAAGCATGTTATAGCCTACCGAGGTTTGATCAGGATCACAAAGCCGTCCGGAAACTTCTGATAGCCAATATGAAAATCGCCATTGATATCGGACACGGCGAGGGCGTTGCCGAGAAATCCCACTCCTACGGGGTTACGCAATTCCGATGCTACCAGTTCGAGATTGCCATCGCGCGTTACTCTAAACACCCGCCCGTCATCGCCGACGGTCTTCGTCGGACCCTTGTTCGGCGCCTCGGCGATCCCGATTTCATTGTGCCAATCGCCGGCATCAGCAACGAACAGCTGGCCACTGAATTTTCCGAAACCCTTGGGAGCATAGGCCATCTCGCCGGGCTCATGCAGTCCGGTCGCCAATGGCTTGTCAGCGATGGCGCCATTGGCCGACATCAGCAAAATTCTGCCGCCGCCTCTGACGGTTTTGGCGCGATTGGCAGCATCCGGCTCCGCCGTTGCAAGTAGCATCTTCTTCCCATCCGGCGTAAAGCCGATGCCCCTCGGCGATCCCCATTTCTTCAGGTCAATTATCACGAACGGCTTACACGCACCGTCGGCGGTGACCTGATAGATCGAGTGATTGCTCGCGGTCGTGATCCACAATTTGTCGGCAAACGGGCTCTTCGGCGGGCCAAATCTGGCGAAGAATCCACCCGCCCCGGGCTGGCGATTCTGGTTCTCGGGGAGATAGCATACGAGAGTATCCTTGCCCGTCGCGGGATCGATGCGGATAATCGCATCGGGGAGTTCCCAGCCACCGGCGGCGATCGGCTCGTTGAAGGCCAAGGCGTAAATGTGACCGGCGTATTGGCCGAAGCTCGCCGGGGCGATGTCGAAAGTGTAGGGCGAATAACGGGCTGGCGCGGCGACCGACTTGACGCTGCCGTCCATACCAACTTTCCACATGCGGCCCGTCTTCGCGTCGTCCGCGACCAAAAAGGATTGTTGATCCAGAATATGAATGTCGAAAGGATCGTAGAGTTCGGCTCCGGGGGGAACGAGCACGGAAAAATCAAACTCTGGCGCGGTCCTGATCGGCGGCATCGCGAACAGGGTCTTATACTCCGCCTTGGTTACGCCGTAGGACAAATCCACCCACTCGCGGGCGTCCTGCTCCGTGGGAGACGCCCCGGCGACGGGGCCCACTGTCAAGCAGCCGAGCAAAATCGCCAAAGGTACAAAGCGCTTCATTCGATCTCTCCCTCGAGACAGGCCATATGTTTCTCAGGCTTTTCTTATGGCGATTGCCGATACCTTCCGACGGTTCCTGATAAAAGTCTGAAGTTGGCCCGGAGCCGAATTCCAAATAGTATCAAATGGCTAAATTTCCGGCCAGCAAGCTCACAGCTTGCCGGTTAGCTCTGGCACAAGGGTGAACAGATCGCCCACGAGCCCGATGTCGGCCACCTGAAAGATCGGTGCGTCCTCATCCTTGTTGATCGCGATGATGACCTTGGAGTCCTTCATCCCCGCAAGGTGCTGGATCGCGCCGGAGATGCCGATGGCGATGTAGACTTGCGGCGCGACGATCTTGCCCGTCTGGCCCACCTGGTAGTCGTTGGGCACATAGCCGGCATCGACAGCCGCACGGCTGGCGCCAACCGCGGCGCCGAGCTTGTCGGCGAGCGGATAGATCACCGCCTTGAAGGTCTCGGCATCCTTGAGCGCGCGGCCGCCGGAAACGATGATCTTGGCGCTGGTCAGTTCGGGGCGTTCGAGCTTGGCGATCTCGGCGCCGACGAAGCTCGACAGGCCGGCATCGCCGGCACCGGAAACTGCTTCGATGATGGCCGAACCGCCGCTGGGCTCGGCCTTGGCGAAGGCGGTGCCGCGCACGGTGATCACCAGCTTGGCATCGCTCGATTCAACCGTGGCGATGGCGTTGCCGGCATAGGTCGGGCGAGTGAAGGTCTTGGGGCCTTCGATCGACAGGATGTCCGACACCTGCATGACATCGAGGCTGGCGGCAACGCGCGGGGCGATGTTCTTGCCGTGCGCGGTGGCTGGCGCAAGCAATGCGTCGTAGCCCGCCATCAGGCCGGCAACCAGCGGCGCGACGTTCTCGGCGAGCTGGGCACCGTAGGCGGCATCGTCGGCGACCAGCACCTTGACCACCCCGGCTACCTTCGCCGCGGCGTCGGCCGCCGCGCCGCAGCCGGCGCCGGCGATCAGCACATGGACTTCGCCGAGCTTGGCGGCGGCGGTGACGACAGCCAGCGTCGCATCCTTGAGCGAGGCATTGTCGTGTTCGGCATAGACGAGGACGCTCATTGCGCGACTCCCAGTTCCTTGAGCTTGGCCACCAGCGTATCGACGTCGGGCACCTTGATGCCGGCGCTGCGCACCGGCGGCTCGCTGACTTTCAGCGTCTTGAGCCGCGGCGCGGTATCGACGCCGTAATCCGCCGGGGTCTTGTTCGCCAGCGGCTTGGACTTGGCCTTCATGATGTTGGGCAGCGAGGCATAGCGCGGCTCGTTGAGGCGCAGGTCGGTGGTGACGACTGCGGGCATGGCCAGCTTCACTGTCTCGAGCCCGCCATCGACTTCGCGCTTCACCGTGACGTGATCGCCGTCGACCGTCACTTCGCTGGCGAAGGTCCCCTGCGGACGGCCCATCAGCGCGGCGAGCATCTGGCCGGTCTGGTTGCTGTCGTCGTCGATCGCTTGCTTGCCCAGGATTATCAGGCCGGGGGCTTCCTCATCGGCAATCGCCTTGAGGATCTTGGCCACCGCCAGCGGCTCGACCGCATCGTCGGTAGTGACCAGGATCGCACGGTCGGCGCCCATTGCAAGGGCGGTGCGCAGCGTTTCCTGCGCCTTGGCCGGGCCTATAGAGACCGCGATAATCTCGGACGCCACGCCCTTTTCGCGCAGGCGGAGCGCCTCTTCGACGGCAATTTCGTCGAACGGGTTCATGCTCATCTTGACGTTGGCGAGATCGACACCGGTGCCGTCGGACTTGACCCGCGGCTTCACATTATAGTCGATCACCCGCTTGACGGGGACGATAATCTTCATCGTTTGCGGTCCTTCATCTGCGGGGACGGCGGGAGTTTAGCCGGACGAATAAACGGGGGAATCGCGGCATGCCATTGCCCGGTATAGGCGATTGGTCAAGTCCCGGCGCACGCATCGAGCCGGTTACGCCGCCTTCTTCACTTCCGCCACAATCTTCTTGGCCGCATCGCCGAGATCGTCCGCCGCGACAATCGCCAGGCCCGACGCGCCCAGGATCGCCTTGCCCTGTTCCACATTGGTGCCCTCGAGCCGCACCACCAGCGGCACCGCCAGGTTCACTTCCTTGGCCGCAGCGACAATCCCCTCGGCGATCGTGTCGCATTTCATGATGCCGCCGAAGATATTGACGAGAATGCCTTTTACCGCCGGATCGGCGAGGATGATCTTGAACGCCGCCGTCACCTTCTCCTTTGACGCGCCGCCGCCGACATCGAGGAAGTTGGCCGGGAACATGCCGTTCAACTTGATGATGTCCATCGTCGCCATGGCGAGGCCGGCGCCGTTGACCATGCAGCCGATATCGCCGTCGAGCTTGATATAGGCGAGGTCGTGCTTGCTGGCCTCGACCTCGGCCGGGTCTTCTTCAGTTTCGTCGCGCAGCGCTTCGACATCGGGATGGCGGTAGACGGCATTGGCATCGAAGCTCATCTTGGTATCGAGCACCAGCAGCTGGCTGTCCTTGGTCACGACCAGGGGATTGATTTCCAGCATCGCGCAATCGAGCGCGGTGAAAGCTTCATAGAGCTGGCGCGCTACGATCTGCGCCGCCTTGTTAAGCTCGCCGCTCAGTTTGAGGGCATAGGCGACCGCACGGCCGTGATGCGGCTGGAAACCCTGCGCCGGGTCGATGGTGAT
>JANMCD010000085.1:0-3174 GCA_031360905.1 Novosphingobium sp. | reverse complement strand
GAGGTCGGCAATCGTCGCGTCTTCGGTTTCGCCCGAACGGTGGCTCATCACAGCGGTGTAGCCGTTGCGCTGGGCGATAGAGACCGCCTCCAGTGTTTCGGTGAGGGTCCCGATCTGGTTGACCTTGACCAGCAGCGAATTGGCCAGCCCCTTGCCAATGCCCATCGCCAGCCGCTTCGGATTGGTGACAAACAGGTCGTCGCCGACCAGCTGCACCTTGCTCCCGACCTTGTCGGTCAGCGCTTTCCAGCCGACGAAATCATCCTCGCTCATGCCGTCCTCGATCGAACGAATCGGGTAGTCGGCAACCAGCTTGGCGAGATAGTCGGCCATCTCCACCGGCGAGAGCGAAAGGCCCTCGCCGCTGATCTCGTATTTGCCGTTTTTGAAGAATTCGGTCGCGGCGCAGTCCAGCGCCAGCACCACGTCGGTGCCCGGCTTGAAGCCCGCCTGCTCGACCGAGGCCATGATGAAATCGAGCGCGGCGCGGGTGCTGGCGAGATTGGGCGCGAAGCCGCCCTCGTCGCCCACCGCCGTCGCCAGGCCCTTGTCGTGGAGGCCCTTCTTGAGGGTATGGAAAATCTCCGCACCCCAGCGCACCGCCTCCGCCAGGCTCGGCGCGCCGACTGGCATCACCATGAATTCCTGGAAGTCGATCGGATTGTCGGCATGCTCGCCGCCGTTGATGATGTTCATCATCGGCACCGGCAGGACATGCGCCGATACCCCGCCGATATAGCTGTAGAGTGGCAGGCCGCGCGCATTCGCCGCCGCCTTGGCCACCGCGAGACTGACGCCGAGGATGGCATTGGCGCCGAGGCGGGCCTTGTTCTCTGTCCCGTCCAGTTCGATCATCGCCCTGTCGACATCCCGCTGGTCCTCGGCGTCGATGCCGAGCAGCGCATCGGAAATCTCGCCGTTCACCGCCTTGACCGCTGCCAGCACGCCCTTGCCCAGGTACCGCTTTTTGTCGCCGTCGCGCAGTTCGACCGCCTCATGCGCTCCGGTCGAGGCGCCCGAAGGGACCGCGGCGCGGCCGAAACTGCCGTCATCGAGCAGCACATCGACTTCGACGGTGGGGTTGCCGCGGCTGTCGAGAATCTCGCGTCCGTGGATGTCAATGATCGCGGTCATTGCGGGTACTTATCCTTTACCAGAACCGTTTCGCGTCATCGCGCTCCTAGGCACGGGAACCAATGGCGGCAAGTTGCATTGCAGTGTCTTGTGTCGCATTATGCGGCAGCCACGATCACACGCACCGTCCCTGCGGGGACTCAAGGAGGGCGAAATGTCCGAGATGAACATCGATCCGACCAACAGTCCGACCCAACCTACCAACGGCAATGCGACGGAACCCCCCGCCAAGCAGCGGTTCGCCAAAGCGCTCGACGAAGCCAAAGCTGGCGCTCAGCAGCTCGGCAAGGAAGCGCAAGAGCGAGTCGGGGTCTACAAGGAAAAGGTCACCGGCGCCCGCACCGAATGGATGGACGAAGCCAAGGCCATGAGCAGCCAGGCCAAGGACCAGGCATTCATCCTGGCCAATGAAGGCAAGGCGCGGGCGAGCGAGGCAATTTCCGGTCTCGGCAAACTGGTCGAGGAAAACGCCGCTACCATCGATTCGAAAGTCGGCGTGAAATACGGCGATTATGCCCGCTCGGCCGCGCGCGGCATGCAGGATGCGGCGACCAAGCTTGAAACCAGGGAACTCGGCGAGCTGGGCGAAGATGCCAAGGAATTCGTCCGCAAGAGCCCGGGCATTGCCGTTGGTCTTGCCGCCGCAGTGGGCTTCCTGGTCTCTCGCATGTTCAAGAAGTCCGGCAACTGAAGCTGCGGGCGGCAAACCACCCATGAAAGACGATGTCTCGTCCTATGCAAGCGGCAGCTTAACCGGCGCGAGTATCGACGAGGATCGTTCGCTGGCGGACGATCTGCGCCAGCTCGCGGACGACAGTAAGTCCTTCGCCAAGGCGGAAGCCGCCTATCAGAAAGCGCGGGTCGCCTATGCCGGAGACCAGGCCCGCGGGCTTGCGATCAGGGGCGGACTGGCGCTCGCGTTCGTGTTCTTCGCTTTGATGGCGCTGACGCTCGGCCTGGTGCTGGCTCTTACGCCCTTGCTTACGGCATGGGGCGCCACGGCGGTAGTAGTGGCTGGCCTGCTGCTGCTGGCGTGGATCGTGGCGGCGTCGGCCGCGGCGAAGTGGCGGAGCATGGTTCGGATGCTGATTCACCGCGAGGCGGGAAAGTGACCAAGGCCGAAAGCCAGCTGCTGGCGGCGCGGGCTACCCGCAATGCGGCCAAAGCCGCCTTCGATGAACGCTCCGCACAGGTCAAAGGCGATATCGAAACACGCGGGATCGGGGGCCGGATCGCTGACCGGCTTAGCGATGAAGCGCGCAAAGGCGCCGAACAGGCGATCGAGGTGGCGAGCGAAAGCAAGCTGATTGTCGCCGCAGTTGTCGGTGCCTTCACTCTGTGGTTCCTGCGCCATCCGATAATTGCCTGGATCGACGAATTGCGTGACGACAAAAAGGTGACCGACGATGAATGAAGCCGAATTAATTACGCAGCCTCCGCTGGCCAAGCCGGTCGACGTGAATCCACCGGAATCCATCTCCGATCTCGCGCGGGAATATCCTGGGCTGATGGTTGTCGGCGGACTGGCGTTGGGGCTTCTGGTCGGCGCGCTGCTGCCGCGGGGCACCGCGCGCAAGCTCGCCAATGGCGCGATGGCCGCCGCAGCACTGGGCGGAGAAGCCAGCATGTCCCTGGCCCGGCAAGCGCGCGACAAGGCGAAGGCTGCTGCGGCCGAAGCGGGCGAGCAGTTGGGAGATTTCAAGGACGACGCTACCCAAAGCGCCGGCAAGCTCCGCCGCCGTGCTAGCACCGCTGCGGGCGACGCCTCCAGCGCCGGAATGGATATGGCGCGCGCGGGGCTGCGGCTGCTGAGTTCGCTGCGGCATTGATTTTTCGGCCCAAGGTTCTGTGCTGCCCTTCGACAATCCCGGCGCAGGGTTTATAGGCAGAGCTGCCGTCTCCCTTTGCCGAAAGCGCCAACTATGCAGAAACTCCACCTCGTCATGGGCGGACGCGTCAGCGATCCGCAGGGTGTCGATTTTGTCGATCTGGATGCACTGGATCTCGTCGGGATCTATCCCGATTATCATTCCGCCGAAG
>JANMCD010000068.1:0-10261 GCA_031360905.1 Novosphingobium sp. | reverse complement strand
CCGCCCGCCACATTTTGCGCTGACCTGGCTCGGCATGGGCGAAGACGGTCACATCGCGTCGCTGTTCCCCAATACCGATCCGCGCGCCGACGATCCCCTGCCGCTGCGCCGCCTGACCCCCGATCCGCTGCCGCCCGAAGGGCCGTTCGAGCGCATGAGCCTGACCATTCCGGCTCTGCTCGACAGCGACGCGCTGCTATTCGTTATCCGGGGCGCAGCCAAGCGTGCGCTGTTCGAAGCGGCGGCGGCAGGCGCGAACGACCTGCCGGTGGCGCGGCTGCTGCGGGCGGCAACGCCGCCGGTCACATGCTTCACCTGATCCCGGCCCCTGCGCACCGCGCCGCGCTGCGCCTGGCCCACGCCATCCGCCTGCGCTGGTGGTGCCTGCGCAAGCCGCGGCTGGCCGGCTGCCGGATACTGGCGTTCGATAGCCAGGAGCACATCCTCCTCGTGCGCCACTCCTATGGCTCGGGCCAATGGATGCTGCCAGGCGGCGGGTTGGCGCGCGGGGAAGACGCGGTGGCAGCGGCGCGGCGCGAGTTGCTGGAGGAGACCGGCTGCCGGCTGGAATGGGCGGCGCGGCTCGATCTGGTCGAAGAACGGCTGCACGGCGCCGGCAACAGTGTCCACATCGTCGCCGGGTTGACGTTGGACGACCCGCGCGCTGATGATCGCGAGATCGTCGAGGCGACGTTTTTCGCGGTCGATGCCCTGCCCAAACCGATGTCCAGGAACCTGAGCGCGCGACTGCCCGGCTGGATTACAGCAGCGACAGCTGCCCGTCCCCGGGATGCGGTGCAGGCTCCTGCTGCCCCTCCAGCGCCGACAGCGTGAGCCCCATCAGCCGCACCGGCTGGGGCAGCGGCAGCACCTCGTCCAGCAGTGCGTGGCCGAGGCGCGCGAATTCCGTCCGGTCCGCCACCGGCTGGAGGAGCGATTTCGCCCGGGTCATCGCGGTGAAATCCACCAGCTTCAGTTTCAGCGTCACGGTCCGGCCGCGAGCCTGGTGCTTCTCGATCGCCTCCCAGACAATGGCGACGATCGTGTCGAGCGTCTCGCGCAGCACCGGGCCTGAGGACAGATCGCGCTCGAACGTGCGCTCCGCCCCCAGCGACTTGCGCGGCCGGTTGGCCTCCACCTGCCGCAGGTCGATCCCCCGCGCCGCGCGGTAAAGATAGTCCGCTTGTCCGCCGAAATGCTCGCGCAAGAAGGCGATGTCCTTGCCTCGCAAATCCGCGCCGGTCTCGATCCCCAGCTTCGCCATTTTCTCCGCGCCCCGCGGGCCGACGCCATGGAAGCGGCGCACTGGCAGGCTGGCGACGAACTGCGCGCCATCACCGGGACGGATGACGCAGAGGCCATCGGGCTTGTTCTGATCGCTTGCAATTTTTGCGAGGAATTTGTTGTAGGAAACCCCGGCGCTGGCGGTGAGGCCGGTATCGCCCCGGATACGGGCGCGGATCAGTTCGGCGATGCGGGTGGCCGAGCCGATCCCTCGCAGGTCGTCGGTGACATCGAGGTAGGCCTCATCGAGCGACAGCGGCTCGACATGCGGCGTATAATCGCGGAAAATCGCGCGGATTTGCCGGGAGACCCCGCGATAGACCTCGAAGCGCGGCGGGCGGAAGATAAGATCGGGGCACAGCCGCGCTGCCCGCACCGAAGGCATCGCCGAGCGCACTCCGAAATCCCTCGCCTCATAGCTCGCCGCCGCCACCACCCCCCGCCCGGACGAACCGCCCACCGCCACTGGCTTGCCGCGGATGGCCGGATCGTCGCGCTGCTCGACGCTGGCGTAGAACGCATCCATGTCGACATGGATGATCTTGCGCAGGCCGGGGGCTTCGTCGGCTTGATCGGATGGATCGGACGGCATGGGAAAGTTGATAGCCGGAAACGGAACCAATTGCGCTCTCTCCGGTATTGGCAAGGATTTCTGCCGCTCCCCCTAGCCACGCCCCTCCCCTTCCGCCATGAGGCTGCCGCATGGCATCCTCCCCCCAGACTGCCGCTCGCCCCCCTATCGGCGAGCGCGAATTTGTTGCGATGATGGCGCTGCTGCAGGCGTTGCAAGCCCTGGCGATCGACGCGATGCTGCCGGCGCTGGGCATTCTGGCAACCGATCTGGGGGCGGCACAGCCCAATCACCGCCAGCTGGTAATCGGCGTGTTCCTGGTGGGCGCCGGGCTGGGTGCGCTAATTCCAGGCTCGCTAGCGGACCGTTACGGCCGGCGGCCTGTGGTGCTGGCCACGCTCTCTTTGTATATCTTGACCGGAATTGGTTGCGCCCTCGCCCGCGATTTCGAGATGCTCATCGCGTTGCGTTTTCTCCAGGGCTTGAGCACCGGAGGGCTCGCCGTGCTGCCGCCGACGATCATCCGCGACCGGCTGGAAGGTGACAAGATGGCCAGGCTCCAATCGCTGGTCGCGGTGGTGTTCATGGTCGTGCCGATGGTTGCGCCGACCCTCGGCCTGGCGGTGCTGCTGGTAGCTGACTGGCGCTGGATCTTCGGTTTGATCTCCGCCTTGGGAGCGGTGATGATGGTTTGGGCGTGGAAGCGACTGCCTGAAACGCTGCACCCCGAGTTCCGCCAATCCATCCGGCCGCGCGCCATCGCCGGGAACATGGGTCGCGTCCTTACCACCCGCGCGGCGATCGGCTATGTGATCGGCAGCGCAATGATGATGAGCGCGATGTGGGGCTTCCTCAACAGCAGCCAGCAGCTCATCGCCGAGCATTTCGGTGCAGGAAACGCCTTTCCCTTTGTGTTCGGCGTCCTGGCGCTGGCCATGTCGGTCGCCAATTTCGGCAATTCGAGGATCGTCGAGCGCTTCGGCGCGCGGCGCGTGTCGCAAGCGGCCCTGCTCGCCTTTATTGCGATCAGCACCATGCAGGTCGCCGTCGCATTCGGTCCTGGCCAGACGTTGTGGCAATTCGCATTGCTGATGGGGTCCAACATGTGTTTGCTGGGTTTCATTGGCGCCAATTTTACGTCCATCGCGCTGCAGCCCTTCGCCGAAATCGCCGGAGCCGCCGCTTCGGTGCAGACCTTCTTGCGCATGTTGGTCGCATCCGTCCTGGGTGGGCTGATCGGCCAGGCTTATGACGGTACAGCACGGCCGCTGGCATTGGCGCTGCTGACGGCGGGTTCGGTCACCTTTCTGGCGGTGCTGTTCAGCGAAAAAGGACGCCTGTTCCGCCGGCTCAATCCGCCCGCTATCAAGGACGCATGAGCGAAAGCTTCGACCTCGCGGTAATTGGCGGCGGCATCAATGGCGCTGGCATAGCTCGTGATGCCGCCGGACGGGGGGCGCGGGTTTTGCTCCTGGAGGCGGGCGACCTCGCCTGCGGCACCTCCTCGGCGTCCACCAAGCTGATCCACGGGGGCCTGCGCTATCTGGAGCATTATGAATTCGCTCTGGTCCATGAGGCGCTGGCCGAGCGCGAGGCGCTGTGGCGGATCGCGCCGCATATCATCTGGCCGATGCGCTTCGTGCTGCCCCACGCCAAGGGCCTGCGCCCCGCCTGGCTGCTGCGACTGGGGCTGTTCCTTTACGACCATATCGGCGGACGCAAACGGCTGCAAGCGACCGACACGATCGATCTCAAAACCCACCCCGCCGGCCAGCCGCTGAAGCCCGGCTATCGCGTCGGCTTCGAATATTCCGACGGCTGGGTCGACGATGCCCGGCTGGTGGTGCTCAACGCCATGGATGCGGCGGCACACGGCGCGCAGGTCCGCACCCGCACTCCGCTGACCGCCGCCCGGCGCGACCGGGACGGCTGGGCGCTGGAAACCTCCGGCGGCCTGCTGCGCACCCGCGCCCTGGTCAATGCCGCCGGACCAGCGGTGCTCGACGTACTGCGGCGGGCCGGCGGGACACCGCACTTCGGGGTTCGGCTGGTGCGCGGCTCGCATATCGTGGTGCCCAGCCTGTTCGACCACGCCTACGCCTATGTCTTCCAGCTGCCCGACCGGCGCATCGTCTTCGCCATTCCCTATGAGCGCGACTTCACCCTGATCGGCACCACCGACCGCGATCACACCGGCCCGCTTACTGGCGTATACGCCAGCGCTGAGGAGATCGCCTATCTGTGCGAGGCGGCCAGCCGCTATTTTGCGCGGGGGCTGAGCCCGGGCGATGTCGTGTGGAGCTATGCCGGCGTGCGGCCGCTGATCGACGAGGGTTCAGGCAAGCCCGAAGCGGCGACCCGCGGCTATCGGCTGGAGCTGAGCCCGGAAAGCGAGGGCGCGCCGCTGCTCAGCGTTTATGGTGGCAAGATAACCACCTACCGGCATCTGGGTGAGGCGGCGGTGGATCTGCTGGCCGCGCGCCTGCCGGCGCTGTCCGGCCCGGCCTGGACCCGGACCAAGCCGCTGCCCGGCGGCGATTTTCCGGTCGACGGGGCCGTGGCGCTAAGGAATGAAATCGCCGCGCGGTTTCCCTTCCTTTCCCTTGCCGATACCGACCGCATTCAGAAAGCTTATGGCACCCGCGCCTTCGCCTGGCTCGGCAAGGCGAGCAGCTGGGACGATCTTGGCCGCAACTTCGGCTGCGGGCTCAGCCAGGCCGAAGCGGACTACCTCCGCCGCGAGGAATGGGCGCAAACAGCAGACGATATCCTGTGGCGGCGCAGCAAACTTGGCCTGCGGTTCAATGCGGCGCAGCAGGCGGCGCTGGCGCAATGGCTGGAACCCTGACGGCTCACACCAGCAAGAATATCGCCGCTACCGCCGCCATCACTGCCGTGGCGAGCCAGCCGCCAAACGCCAGCTTGCGCGAGATCGGCATGCCGCCCATCGCTACCGGGTTGCGGGCGATCAGCATCGTCACCACCATTAGCGGCGGGGCCAGCAACCCGTTGACCACCGCGGCCCAGTAGAGCGCCTTCATCGGGTCGATGCCGATAAGGTTGAGCGCGACGCCGCCGAGCGTCGCCAAGGCGATCACGCCGTAGAACGCCTTGGCCTCACGCGGCTTGCGGTCCAGCCCTTCGGTCCAGTCGAAAGTCTCGCTTACCGCGTAGGCGGCCGAGCCGGCGAGCACCGGTACCGCCAGCATCCCTGTGCCGATGATGCCGATGGCAAACAGCGCAAACGCCAGATCTCCGGCAATCGGTCGCAATGCCTGCGCGGCCTGTGCGGCGGTTTCGATCTCGGTGACGCCATTGGCGTGCAACGTCGCCGCCGTAGCCACGATGATGAATAACGCGACGAGGTGCGAGAAGCCCATGCCGACGAGCGTGTCGGTCCGGATGCGCGCAAGTTCCGCACCCGTGGTGAGAGGCGAGACGCAGAGCGGCTTGGCGTGACGACGGTGCTGTTCCTCGACTTCCTGACCAGCTTGCCAGAAGAACAGATAGGGGCTGATGGTCGTGCCGAATATGGCCACGAGGGCCATGGCGTGGGGCTTGTCGAAGTTGAACTGCGGCACCAGCGTGGCGAGAACCGCTTCTCCCACCGGCACGTCCGCGACAAATACCACCGCGACATAGGTAAACAACGAAAGCGTTGTCCATTTCAACACGCTGGCGTAGCGATCATAGCTAACGAAGATTTCCAGCCCGACGCTGACCAAACCGAACAGAAAGGTGTAGAGCAGCAGCGAGCCAGGCAAGAGCAATTCGAGCGCCGCCGCCATGGCGCCGAGATCAGCGCCGAGGTTGATGACGTTGGCGATGAGCAGCAGCAGGACGACCGCCTGCAACAGCGACCGCGGATAGTGCTGGCGTAGGTTGCGGGCGATGCCCTTGCCCGTCGTCGCGCCGATCTGGGCGCAGATTGCCTGGATCGAGACCAGCAGCGGGTAGCCGAAGAACATGGTCCAGGCCATGCCATAGCCGAATTGCGCGCCGGCCTGGCTGTAGGTGCCGATGCCGCTGGGATCGTCGTCGGCTGCGCCGGTAACGAGACCCGGGCCCAGGACGTCGAACAGCGAGCGGCGTTTGCCATGTCCGGGTTTTGCCATCATATCACCTCCGGCGCATTGAGCGCGTTGATCGCGGCATGCACCCGGGCCTCGATCTCGGCGCGCGGCAGACCAGGCTCGATCGGCTCGCCGATGGCAATGGTGATAGTGCCGCGGCGTTTCCAGCGGCGGTGGTAGAGCGGGCCGCTGTTGACCGCGATCGGCACTACCGGCAGGCCGAGCATCTTGTAGAGCCCGGCAAAGCCCGCCTGCAGCGGCGGCCTGGTGTCATGGGCCACCCTGGTTCCTTCGGGAAAGATGGCGAGCGGGCGGCCCTCGTCGGTCATTTTTTTCGCCGCCGTCACCATCGCGCGCAATGTTCTGGCGCCCTGGTGCCGGTCTATCCCGACAATGCCGTAAGCCGCCGCCGCCCGCCCCCACAGCGGAATGCGCATCAGCTCCATCTTGGCGAAAACGCCAGGTCCGGGAACGACATAAGGCAGGTCGATCGCCTCGAAGAAGCTTTCATGCTTGTAGGCGACGAAGTATTTCCCCGTCGGCAGCGCCCCGCGCGTCTCGACCCGGATGCGGAGCAGATGCGCCATGCAGAAACGGTGCCAGGACGACCAGCTGTCCGCAATGGGACGAAACGCCGACGGAGCAAGGAACACCGCCAGCACCGCACCAAGCACAATCGGCATGCTGCCACCGTAGAATACGGCATAAAAGGCGAGGCTGCGCAAAACGTCGCCCAGGCTCGCGCCTCGCACCGGCGCCGCCATCAACCGCCCCATGCCTGCGAAATCCAGCGCGCGACAAACTTGTTGTATTCCACGAACAGCGTTCCCATCGACGGGTGCGAGACGACCGCGTCACGGATTACCGTGAGATCGCCGGGGCTTGCCCGGGCAAGTTCGAACGCTGCGCGGCGCATATGCCAGTCGGTCGTGATCAAACGCACCGACTTTAGCTTTTTGGCGGCGATCCAGCGCCCGGCTTCCTCGCCGTTGGAGCGGGTATCGACGGATTCAAAGCCCAGCGTCACGCAGCAGCGCATGGCCGCCGAGGAAACCCGGTGTTGCGCGGCGAATTCGCGGGGCCGCACCTCACGGTCCACCCCGGAGACGAGCAGACGCCGGGTCCAGCCTTTGCGCAGCGTCTCCAGGCCGCGAGCGATCCGACCTTCGCCGCCGGTGACGACGATGGCCGCGTCGGTCCTGCCGCCGTCCTGCGGCCGCGGTGGCAGCATGGCGAACCAGATGAAGCCAACCATCCAGGCGAGCAGCAGCGCGCCGGCGAGACGTTGCAGCAAGCGCCCCATGCTACAACAGCCGCCGCAAGGCGCGCAGCACAGTGACGCGCGCGGTCAGCATGGCCAGAACCGCTGTCACCAGCGGGATCAGTGCCAACCCCGCCCACTCTGGCCAGTCGAGCGAACCACTGTCGACCAGACCGGCGCCAAGAGCGGCGAAACGCCGGCCCAGAAACAGCACCGCCACCAGCCCCAGCGCCAGGCCCAACACCCCGCCCGCCACCGCATCCAGACCGATCGCGCGCTGGAATATCCGGGCGATCTGGCCGTCGGTACCGCCGAGCAGGTGGACGATCTCGATGGTGTCGCGGTTGTTGCCCAGCGCCGTGCGGGCCGCCAGCAGCACCGCAGCGGCCATGGCAAAACCCAGCAGCGCGACGAGTGCGATCGCCAGCCATTGCAGCGACTGGATCGCGCCAAACACCGGCCTCAGCCAGCTCGACTGCGCGTCAACTCGCGCGGCCGGCGCTACGTCGCGCAGCGACGCCCGGAGCGCCGCCAGGCGAGCCGGGGTCACCGCTCCCGTCATCCGCGCATCGATCAGCGCCGGCACCGGAATAGCCTCGCCATCGGCGGTTCCTGCGCCCAGCCAGGGTTCGATCAGCGCGTCGACTTCGGCCTGCGGCACTTGCCGGACCGAGACCACGCCCGGCACGGCGCGCAGCCGGCCAATGCTCGCCGTAGCCTGCCGGGCGCGAGCCTCCGCCCCCGCCTCCACGATCTGCACGGTGATCCCGCGGGAAAGTTCCGCCCCGGTGGCAACTGCGGTTTTGCGCAGCGAAAGCCCGGCGGCGGCGGCGATCACCGTCAGCGCGACCATGATCGCGATCACCCAGGGCATCGGGCCAGCCAGACGCGGCAGCGGCACCAGCCGCGCTTCGCTGCTGCCGGACTGCAACCGCCAGCCGCCCATCAGGCGAAATCCCGCTGGATTGGAACCGGATTGCGCGGGGGATAGCGCAGCGCGCCGGTGGGATCGAGCAGGCGTCCCTTGTCGAGCCGCATGATCAGCGAATCCGGCACTTTCTGCAACAGATGCAGATCATGCGTCGCCACCATCACGGTCGTGCCGAGGCGATTAAGCGCCGAGAACAAGCGTAGCAATTTCACCGCCATCTCGGGATCGACGTTACCGGTCGGCTCGTCGGCAAGCAGCACCGCCGGCCGGGCGACGACCGCGCGGGCGATGGCGACGCGCTGCTGCTCGCCGCCCGACAGGCTCGCCGGCGGCGCATCGAGCCGGTCGCCCAGCCCTACCCATTCGAGCATGTCGCGCACCTGCTGCGCCAACTCCTTCTCGTCGGCGCCGGCGATTCGCAGCGGCAGGGCGACGTTGTCGAAGGCGGACAGGTGCGGCACCAGCCGGAAGTCCTGAAACACCACCCCGAGCCGCCGCCTGAACTCGGGCAATCGCTGGCGCGGCATGGTGATGACATCGGTACCGAACATCCGGATCGCCCCGCGCGAGGGCCGTTGGGCGAGATAGAGCAGCTTGAGCAGCGAGGTCTTGCCCGCGCCGCTGGCGCCAGTGATGAAATAGAAGCTGCCGGGAAACAGGGTGAACGAAACGCCGTTCAGCACTTCGCGGTCCGTGCCGTAGCGCAGACCGACATTGTCGAACTGAACGATTTCCCCGTCGGCAGAATTGGTCATGGTTTTGTTAAAATCCGGTCCGGCGCGGTGCGCCGTGTGCCTATAGCCGTCAATCCATGTGGACAAAAGGGCATTGCCGCAGTGGTTCGACAACGGGACACTTGCCGCGCGGCTCCGCATCATGCTTAACGCGGAAATGATCATCGCCTGCCCCGCATGCACGACCCGCTATGTTGTGCCCGACAGCGCGATTGGCGTCGATGGTCGCACCGTACGCTGCGCCAAATGCCGGCACAGCTGGTTTCAGGATGGCCCGCTACCTGAACTGGCGGTGCAGACGTCTGCTGCCCCGCAAACCGAAGTTCCGCCCCCTTCTCCCGCTGCGCAAGCAGCGCCACCCGCAGCGCCTGTACCTATTCCGGCGTCGGAGCAAACTGAGCCCTTCGCGGAGCCCGAGGCGCCGCCGGCACCGCAGGTGGCGCCGCAGCAGCCTCCGGCACCCCTGCCGGCCTATGCGGAAGAACCGCCTGCGGCACCTGCCTATGCCGAAGATCAAAGCTGGTCGGATTACCGGGAAAATCAGTCGAGCTTCGCGCATGAACCGCCGTTCAGGCCGCGCCGCAACATGCTCAAGATATGGACCTGGGCGGCCGCAGGTTTCGCGGTGTTCGCGCTCGCGGCGACCATGACCCTTGCCTGGAACGGCCTACCGGACTGGATGCCGATCGCCCGCCAGACCTTCGCCGAGGCGCAACCGGATCTGGTGCTCGATTTCCCGCCCAACCGGCAGGAACGTCGTACGTTGCCGAACGGCACGGAATTCTTCGGCGCCAGCGGTACGGTGACCAATGTCGGCGCTGGTCGCCGCGATGTGCCAACGATCCTGATCGTGCTGCGCGATGCGCGTGAGCGAATCGTCTACAGCTGGGAAGTCGCCCCACCCAAGCGCGAGCTGGCCCCTGGTGAAAGCGTGACGATCAACGAAGCCGTCACCGATGTCCCCAAATCGGCCAGTATTGCGGAAATCGGCTGGAAGCCGGCCTGACCGCCGCCCTGCGCGCACCCTGCTTGCAGCGCCCGTGCCGCTTTGCTAAGGGCCCGATCCTACCCCGGGGGACGCGCATTCCGTCCTTTCGATTTTGCGGTCGTGGCGGAACTGGTAGACGCGCAACGTTGAGGTCGTTGTGGGCGAAAGCCCGTGGAAGTTCGAGTCTTCTCGACCGCACCAGACAGTCCTTATTGTCTCTCTCAATCCCCTGCCTTTCAGGGAAGAGGTTAAAAACCCCGCTATACCGCCGCTTTTAAGGCATACCAACAGGCGGCTTGAGGCGAGAGACGCTCTCGGCCGAGAGAACCTCGGCGCTGATTGGCCCAAAGTCTCCACCGACAAAAAACCCGCCTCAAGAGGCGGGCCGCGATGCTGACGCGATGCGGTTGATGTTGGGG
>JANMCD010000008.1:0-18663 GCA_031360905.1 Novosphingobium sp. | reverse complement strand
GAGCGCGAACTCGGGCCCTTGACCGGGCTTGTCAACAACGCTGGCGTGGCCAGCAACGCCGGGGCCGCGCCGATCGCCACGATGGAAGACGACTTGTGGCACGCCACGATCGATATCAATCTCAACGGTGTCTATCGCTGCTGCAAGGCGGCAGTGCAGTCGATGCTTTCGCACGGACGCGGCGGCGCGATCGTCAATGTGTCATCGCTCGCCGGGCGGTTTGGCCTGCCCGGCTATGGCGGCTATTGCGCCAGCAAGTTCGGCGTCGTCGGGCTGACCCAGCAACTGGCTGCCGAAGTGGCGCGGGACGGAATTCGCGTCAATTGCGTTTGCCCCGGATCGATCGACAGCGACATGCTTGATGGCACCATCGGCCGCAAGGCCACCGCCGCCGGTATCGCCTTCGACGATTTCAAGGCGACCTACAACCACGCGATCATTCCCATGGGCCGACGCGGCGCGGTCAGCGAACTGGGAGCGGCCATTGCGTTCCTGCTCGGCCCCGATGCGAGCTATATCACGGGACAGACGCTCAATGTCGATGGCGGCTATCGCATGGACTGAATCAGCCGGTGTTGCGCGCGACCACCGCCGCGATATCATCGGCCGACAATCCCGTGCGTTCGAGCAGCACCCCCGCCGTGTCGGCACCCAGCGGGCGGCTTGGTTCGAGCGGGCGCTGGGGCACACCGTCATAGCGCATGGGTGAGTGCAGCAGCACCATCGGGCCAAATTCGGGATGGTCGATCCGTTGCAGTGCGCCGCGCGCATGCATGTTGGGATCTTCCATAACTTCGTCGAGATTGCGAACCGGGGCGCTTGGCAGACGAGCGGCCATCAACGTTTCGAAAACTTGCGCCGAGGTCTGGGGCCGGGTCCATTGCTCAACCAGCGCATCGACTTCGTCGATCTGGGTCACCCGGTTCTTCAAGGTCGCATAGCGCGGATCCTCGGCCAGCTCCGGATGCCCCATGACTGCCGCCAGTGTGCGCCAGTGGCTATCGCCTACACACATCACCGAAACATAACCGTCGCTGGTGGGATAAACGTTGTAGGGACATTCGGCGAGGCCGCCGTGGCGGTTGCCGGTGCGCGCGGTAACGTCCTTTCCCTTTGCAAACCAGTGCATCCCCAGGTTGGAGCTGAGCGAGGCATAGATTGCATCCTGCATCGCCACTTCCAGCCGCCGCGCGACGCCCGTGCGTTCGCGCTCAAACAAGGCGGTCATGATCGCGCCGTAGAAATGTATGGCCGTGAAGAAATCGGCGATGGCCGGGCCGGCTTTGACGGGGGGACGATCGGGAAAGCCGGTGACGTGCATCGCGCCCGACATCGCCTGCACCGTAAGGTCCATCGCGGGATAAGCGGCATACGGTCCATCGCGGCCATAACCCGAGCTGGACGCATAGATCAGGCGCGGATTTTCGGCCTGGAGCACTGTGTCGCCAAGCCCCAGCCGATCCATCGTGCCGGGTGCGAAATTCTCCACCAGGACGTCTGACTTGCGGGCAAGCTCAAGCAGTGCCGCCTTGCCTTGCGGGGTCTTGAGATCGAGGACAACAGAGTCCTTGCAGCCATTGAGCATGGCAAAGGGCAGGGCGGCCCCGCCAACCGCGCCGCGCCGCCGCAGCGGTTCGCCGCCCGGCGGTTCGACCTTGATCACCCGGGCGCCGGCCAGCGCCATCAGATAGGTGGCATAGGGCCCGTTATAGATCTGCGACAGGTCAAGCACCGTGATGCCTTCGAGCGGGTAAGTCGGGGTCTGATCGCCGGGTTTTTCCATAGCTGCGGACCTCACAGCAGATTTTGCTTTGATACAAGCCCCCAAGCTGCCTAGGGTGAAAAATCCGAAGGAATTTTGAACATGTCTTCACATCCGTTTCTCAACAACACCGTCCTGCCGCTGTTCATCGATGGAGAAAAACGCCCATCGCGCAGTGGAGAAAGCTTCGATTGCATCAATCCTTCCACCGGTCAGGTGCTCACCCGTGTGGCACGCGGCGATGCGGCCGACATTGATGATGCAGTCGCTGCGGCGAGGCGGGCCTTTGAAGGGGAATGGCGTAACTGGAAGCCGTTCGACCGCCAGGCGCTGATGCTCGATATTGCCGCCGCAATCGACCGGCGTTTTGACGATCTCGCGCGGCTCGAATCGATGGACATGGGTGCGCCGCTCTCGCGGACCTCGTCGTTTCGGCGCTGGATACAGCAGACGTTTCGCTATTATGCCGCGCAGGCAGTCACCATCCGGGGCGACGTGCTGTCCAATTCCGTGCCGGGCGATTACCTTAGCTATTCGCTCAAGCTGCCGCTCGGCGTGATTGGGGCGATCATTCCGTGGAACGGCCCGCTGATAACCCAGCTGTGGAGCATCTGCCCGGTGCTGGCGACGGGTTGCACACTGGTCCTCAAACCCGCTGAGGAAGCTCCGCTGTCGGGGCTGATGATGGCGGAAATCCTGCATGAGGCCGGCGTGCCCAAAGGCGTCATCAATGTCGTTCCGGGACCGGGACCGACTGCCGGGGCGGCGCTTGCCGGTCACCGCGATGTCGATAAGATCGCCTTCACTGGCTCGACTGTGACTGGCCGCAAGATCATCGAAGCTTCGGCGGTCAACATGAAGCGCGTCGCGGTGGAACTTGGCGGCAAGTCACCGGACATCGTGTTCGCCGATGCCGATCTCGAGAAGGCCGCGGTGGGGGCAGCGATGGCCTGCTTCATGAACACCGGCCAGGTTTGCTATGCGGGATCGCGCCTGTTTGTCGAACGGCCGATCTATGCCGATTTTGTCGAGCGGGTCGCGGAGGTCGGACGCTCGCTCAAGGTCGGGAAGAGCCTTGACCCGGATACGCAGCTTGGGCCGCTGGCCTCGTCGGTGCAGCTTGACAAGGTCATGGGCTATTTCGACATCGCGCGGTCCGACGGCGCGAGGATTGTTTCGGGCGGCGAGCGGCTTGGCGGCGCGTTGTCTGACGGTTTCTTCGTCGCCCCGACGGTGCTCGCCGATGTCGACAACACGATGCGAGTCGCCCGCGAGGAGATATTCGGTCCCGTGCTCTCGGCAATTCCGTTCGATAGCGAGGACGAGGTCATCGCCTTGGCCAACGATACGAATTACGGCCTTGGTAGCGGAATCTGGACGCAGAACCTCGGCCGCGCCCACCGCGTCGCCCGCGCGTTGCAGGCAGGGATGACCTGGACCAACTGCTATGCCGTCACCGATCCGACCGTGACAATGGGCGGCGCCAAGCAGAGCGGATATGGGGTGAAGGGCGGGCCATGGCACCTTGACGAATATCTGTTGAACAAGACGGTATGGATGAACATCGCGGGGGAATGAGCCAGGAATACACCGGTTTCCGGATCGAACACCCAGGGAGAATGTCGTGAAAGGCTGGATGGTAGTCAAGGCGAACGCGCCGCTCGAAGAGATCACAATGCCGACCCCGGTGCCGCAAGGCAGCGAAGTGCTGATCGAAGTCACCCATTGCGGGGTGTGCCATTCGGACCTGCATTTCTGGAAGGGCGAATACAACATGGGCGGGGGGCATGTGATGAAGCTTGCCGAGCGCGGAGTGACGCTGCCGCGCGCGCCGGGTCATGAAGTCGCCGGGCGGGTGGCAGCGCTGGGGCCTGATGCCCAAGGCGTGAAGATCGGCGACATGCGGGTAGTCTTTCCCTGGCTTGGTTGCGGCGAATGCGAGGACTGCAACAATGAGCGCGACAACATGTGCCTGTTTCCGCGCAGCATCGGCGTGGTGAGCAATGGCGGCTTTGGCAGCCATGTTGTGGTGCCGCACGCTCGCTATCTGTTCGATCCCGGCAATGTCGAGCCGGCGCTGGCGGCGACCTATGCCTGCTCGGGCCTCACCTGCTATTCGGCAATCAGCAAGGTTGCGCCGCTAACGCCCGGCAAACCTGTGCTGGTTATCGGGGCGGGGGGCATCGGCCTGATGATGATCGCGATGCTCAAGGCCCTCGGGCACGACAATATTGTCGTCGTCGATATTGACCCGGCCAAGCGCGAGGCGGCGCTGGCGGCAGGGGCGCGCCAAGTGGTGGACGGCAATGGCGATGATCTGGCACCGCGTGTGATCGCTGCCTGCGGGCCAGTCATCGCCGCCTTCGATTGCGTCAATCGCGACAGCACCGCGCGGGCGGCGCTAGATTCGCTGGCCAAGGGCGGCAAGCTTGTGCTTGTCGGCGTGGCCGGCGGCGACCTGACGCTGTCTCTGGCGGGAATGATCTTCCGCTCGCAGTCGGTGATGGGCAACCTCGTTGGTTCGCCCGCAGACCTGCGCGCGGTGCTGGCCCTTGCCAATGCCGGGAAGCTGGAGCGGACTCCGGTAACCTGCTTTCCGCAAAACCAGGCGAATCAGGCCATGCTTGACCTTAAAGCGGGGAAATTGACCGGTCGGGCGGTGCTGGTTCATGACACGCACGACAGCCATGCTTGACAGCAACCGGCTGGACGGGAAGTTCGCGCTCATCACTGGCGCGGGCGGCGAGATCGGCCGGGCGGCCGCACGGCTGATGGCCGCGAGGGGAGCGCGCATTGTTGCGGTGGATCGCGATCCCGCAGCGTTTGGGGCGCTTGAGGCGGATATGGGCGACGCCCTGCTCGCGGCGATCGTCGCCGATGTCACCGACGAAGCGGCGGTGCGCGGTTACGTCGCCTCGGCAAAGGCCGCAGCCGGGCGGATCGACGTCTTCTTCAATAATGCGGGGATCGAAGGCCCGGCGCACCGGGTGCCCGATTACCCGCTGGAGGATTTCCAGCGAGTATTGGCGGTCAACGTCACCGGCGTGTTCCTCGGCATGAAGCATGTCATTCCGGTGATGCTGGAAGGCGGCGGGGGCAGCATCATCAACACCTCGAGTACCGCCGGGCTGCGCGGGTCGGGCGGGTTATCCGCTTATATCGCCAGCAAGCATGCGGTCATCGGCCTGACCCGCAGCGCGGCGGATGAATGGGCGGCGCAGGGTATCCGCATCAATTGCATCAATCCCGGGCCGATCGAGGGGCGGATGATGCAGTCAATCGAACAGGGCCTGCAACCTGGCAACAACGGTGCGGTAGCCGCAGCCATCACCGCCGTGATCCCCGCTCGACGTTACGGTCGGCCGGAGGAGGTCGCAACGCTGGTCGCCTTTCTGGCCTCCGACGATGCCCGCTACATCCACGGCGCGATCCATGCCGTCGATGGCGGGCGGACTGCGGTCTAGTCTGATTCGAAGATCAGGATTTCGGTTTCGGAAGCCGCCTGGCGCGCTGCGGCATGAGGTGCATAGGCCTCACAAGCGAGGAACTTCCTGATGGCCGAAACGCTGGGGAATTTGAAAATCGCCGCCTGATCCGGGATGGGCAGCCTGCCTTCGGCCTGTTCGATATCCTTCGCAGCACCAAGGTAGCTGCCGCCGAAGCTGGCGATGATGGCCGGAACATGCGCCATGTACTCTGCCAACCAGCCGGTTTCGCGGTTGTACACGAGTGCAATCATGTATCCGGCCATGGCCTGCTCCTTTGCAAAACCGGATGTCCGCTCAGGTCTTGCCCGCCTTGAATGCGTCGAGCATTTCCTGCTGGAGGTTGGCAGTTCCCTTTTCGGCGGCATGCTGGGCCAGTTTTGCTCCGACTGCGGCTTGTAGTTCGCCGCGGAATGTCGCGCTGTTCTGGCGCAGCCAGTCCTCGGAGGCACAGCGATTTACGTTCAAATCGTTCACTGCCGGTATCACATGGCGCGCGATCATTTCGACAGAATTCTTCGTCGCCGCCCAATTGGCCCATGACGTTGTCATGTTGAGAAAGCAGCCAAATCCCCCTGATTGTTCCTGCAGCCGCTTGATCTGGGCAATTGCATCATCGGGGGTGCCAACCACGGCAAATCCGGTTTCGATTATCGCGTCGAGCGCGTCGGTTCCGGGCGGCGGGGCGAGGGGTAGCGCGGCGACATTGGTGAAGTAATCGATCCAGCGATAGAAGCCCCACTTGACCTCTTCTCGCGCTTTCTCGCGTGTTTCGGCGATGTGCATGGGTCCGACCAAGCGCCAGCCATTGCGATCAACGGTGTTGCCGTGTTCACGCGCCATATCCTGGTAGATCTGCCAGGTGGAGCCAAGTGCGTTGAACCCGCCCGTCGATGTCGCGCCGATCGACAGCAGGTTGAGGCCCAGCCGACCCGCCGTCCGCGCGCCGGTCGGCGAAACCTGGTTGGCCACGGAAATTTCCACGCCCTGCTGGTTGTAAGACTGCAATTGCAGCCGCGCTTTGTTGAGCGTGAACCAGTCGGTCTCCATGGTCACGGTCTCGCCATTGAGCAGGCGGGCGATCGGCTCCACCGCTTCGTCCATGCGGTCGCGGACCTGCGAGGTTGGGATGCCTTGCATATAGGCGTCCGATGGCAGCGAACCCGGTCCGACGCCCAGCATGGTACGACCGCGCGTCAGATGATCGAGCTGGCGGATGCGGTCAGCAAGGATGAAGGGGTGGTGATAGGGCAGCGATGATACGCCGGTGCCGAGGCGAATATTGCGGGTGCGTTCGGCACAGACAGCGATCATCACCTCTGGACTGGCGCTGATCTCCCACCCCCCCGAGTGATGTTCGCCAAACCAGGCCTCCTCATAACCCAGCTCGTCCATCAACTGGACCATCTTGATGTCCTGTTCGAGCGCGACGCTGGGGTGCTCGTCAAGCTGATGGAACGGGGCGATGAAGGCGCCGAACCGCATGCGCTGTGTCGTCATACTGCTTCCTCGACAATCATGTCCTGTCGCCAAAGGGCAACTGGACTGGACCTGAATTTCCGAATATCATTCGGGTTCAGAGAGACTAGACATGCCACAGACAAGCGCAAGCTTTCAGTGTGGTGGAGTAAGAGAGGAATCGACATGAGCGACAAGGAAGCGGCCGGGCAGATCAAATATATCGACCCGGCGACCGGGACCGATGAATTGCAGGCGCTGCCAGAAGATGTTCAAGCCGAACTTGACGCTCATCGCAACCAGTATCTCACCGATCCGGCTGCGGCGCATATGTGGGATCCGATCGTTATCGGCGTGCCGGGCGGGCCGGTGAAATGCCTGCTGCTGACCTATAAGGGCCGCAAAAGCGGGCGGACGCTCCATACCTCGCTGCAATACTACACGCTTGGCGACAAGCTCGCCATCGTCGGCTCACGCGGAGGCACGATCGAGCACCCGGTCTGGTACCTCAACCTGCTGGCCGAACCACGGTGTCATATCCAGGTCGGGACAGAAGGCCGCGATGCTACGGCGCGCACCCTAACCGGTGCCGAGCGCGCGGAGTGGTGGAACATGATCACTGCCGAACAACCCGTCCAGCTGGAATATCAGGCCCGCACGTCCAGGGAAATTCCTGTCGTAGTGATGGATTGATACCTACAGGACTGTTATCGCGGCGCCGTGACTTCGGTGCCCAGCGCATCGAGCAGCGCCATGTCGAAATAGTCGCGCCAGGCATGCGCTTGACAAAGCGGAGGGGGAATTTCATCCTCAAGTTCTCCGACAATGCTTCGGACTATATCGGGCGGGGAGAGATCAATGAAGTTCACACATGATCCGATGAAATTCGGGATCTTCATGGGCCCGTATCACAAGCCTGATCTCAACCCGCTGGTCGCTTTCGAGCAGGACATGCAAACCGTGATGAACCTCGATCGGCTCGGCTTCGATGAAGCCTGGATCGGCGAGCACCATTCCGGAGGGGTGGAAACCATCGCTAGCCCGGAATTGTTCATTGCCGCCGCCGCTCAGCATACCAAACATATAAAGCTTGGCACCGGCGCGGTGACCGTGCCCTATCACCACCCGTTCCAGGTTGCCGAACGGATCGTCCAGCTCGACTACATGACCCGCGGGCGGATGATGTTCGGCGTGGCTCCGGGACAGCTTGTCCAGGATGCGACCATGATCGGCCAGCACCCCAGGGATAATCGCCGCCGCCTGCAAGAGGCGTTGGATGTGATGATCCCGCTGTTCAAGGGCGAAACCGTAACGCGCAAGACCGACTGGTTCGAATTGAAGGACGCCTCACTCCAGTTGCTGCCCTATTCGGATTTCGACATGGCGACGGTTTCGGTGATTTCGCCCTCTGGCCCTCTGATCGCGGGCAAGTACGGGATGGGTATGCTCTCTGTTGCCGCGACCCACCCGGTCGGGATCGAACAGCTACTCGACCATTGGGATATTGCGCAGACGGAAGCGAAAAAGGCGGGGCATGTGCTCGATCGGTCCGACTGGCGGCTGATGGGGCCGATGCATATTGCTGAAACCTTTGAAAAGGCGCGCGATGAGGTCCGTTACGGCATGTGCATGTTAGAGGATTACCGGGCACACATCAATCCGGCCGACGCCATGGACTGGTCCGACAGTGACCGCGCGGTCGATATTCTGAACGAAAGCGGAGCGGCGATAATCGGCACGCCCGAAATGGCGCGCGCGCAAATCAGCCGGTTGATCGAGAAATCCGGCGGTTTCGGCACCTACATGCTGATGGGCGTCGACTGGGCCCAGCACCCGGCACAGATGAACAGCCAGCGCCTGTTCGCCGAGGAAGTCATCCCCTACTTCAACGGCACCAGGGCACCGATGCGCAAGAGCTTCGACGCGGTGATGGGCACCGGCTTCGAAGGCGCAGAAATCACCGCTGCGGCGCAGGCCGCGATGACCGAGGCCTACAGGGCGGGCAAGATCTGATGGCTGTCCACATGCTGGATCTGGCGACCGGGCCAGGTGTTGCTTATGAAGACAGCGGCGGCTCGGGAACTCCGGTCATCTTCAGCCACGGGCTGTTCATGGATCACACCATGTTCGCCCCGCAGCTTGCCGAATTCACCTCGAAATATCGTTGCATCACCTGGGATGAACGTGCCCATGGCGCGAGCCTCTGGGACCAGGCGTTTACCTATTGGGATTCGGCCCGCGACCTGCTCGCGCTGATGGACGCGCTCGGTATCGACAAATGCATTCACGTCGGCATGAGCCAGGGCGGCTTGCTAGGGATGCGCGCGGCGATACTCGCGCCCGGTCGCTTTATCGGCATTGTTCAGCTGGCAACCCAGGCAGGCAAGCTCGAGGGGGCGGAACCCTTCCGCGCCTTTCTCGATGGCTGGAAGGCCGATGGTGCGAGCGAGGAAAATCTGGCGTTCCTCACGGCTCTGATCCTGGGTCCGGGTGTCGATCCGGCCTATTGGCATAGCTACTGGAAGAGCTTTACCCCCGAGCAGATCGAAACCGCAGTCAGCGCCCTCTTCGCCATCGATGCGCTGTATGACCGCCTGCACGAAGTGACCGTGCCGCTGTGCACGATCCACGGCCTGGCCGATGTCTCAACCCCACACACGCTCGCCGAACGCGTGGCGCGCGAGGTGCCCGATGCGCGCGGCGTCACCATGGTCGAAGGCGGGCCGCATGCGGTCAATATCAGCCACGCAGCGCAAGTGAACGCGGCCCTGCGAACATTTTTCGAGGAGTTGAAGTGACGGGTCTTGCAAGTCAGGTGGTGCTGGTCACCGGTGGGGGCTCCGGGATTGGTGAAGCTTGTGCCAAGGCGCTAGCCGCCGGGGGTGCGCAAGTGCTGGTAGCTGACATCTCGCTTGAAGCGGCGCAGCGTGTTGCCCGCGAGATTGGTTCCTCCGCGGATGCCTGCGCCGCCGATGTGGCGGCGGAAGCGCAGTGCGATGCAATGGTGGCCTTTGCGCTGGAAAGGTTCGGGCGGCTCGACATTGCGATCAATAATGCCGGTGTCGGCAACAAGGATCGCTCGCATGTCGCCGACCTGAGCACGGCCAGCTGGCGCAAGGTGCTCGACGTCAACCTCGACGGCGTGTTCTTTTCGATGCGCGCCGAAATCCGCGCGATGCGGGCGAGCGGCGGCGGGGCGATCGTCAACATTGCTTCGGTGATGGGTGCGGTGGCGGTTGAAGGCGCCAGCGCATATATTGCGGCGAAGCATGGCGTGGTGGGCTTGACCAAAGCTGCCGCGCTCGACCATGCCGCCGATGCGATCCGGGTCAATGCTGTAGGCCCCGGCTATGTCGATACCGCCATGTTCGCCGATCGGACCGACGAGGAACGCGCCGAAGTGAGTACGCGCCATCCGCTCGGCCGCATTGCCCGACCCGAGGAAATCGCCGCCATGGTCGTTTGGCTGGCTTCGCCGGCGGCGTCATTTGCCACGGGCGGATATTACCCCGTCGACGGCGGCTATCTCGCCCGCTGAACAGCGGTGATCTGTGGCTGGTTAGGCTGCTGCCAGCCCCGAAACCCCGCCCAGATAGGCTGGGACGACGCCATCGGCAGCGAGGGCGTGGTCGAGCAGCAGCAGGCTTGCTGGGCTGAATTCACGTGTGATCGCGTCCGCGTACGCCCTAATTCCTTGCACGGCAGCCAGCACCGCCTTATCTCCCTTGAACCAGAAGTCGTCGCCAACCTCGGTTTGCACCGGTGCGAGCGCCAGTCCCTGCGCGAGGAACCCGGCGCGGCGCAGATCGGGGCATTGGGTCACGGCTTCGCGAATGAACGTTTCAATCCGGTCCTTCGCCTCCAGCACGTCGGCGGGAATGGCATCGGCGCGTGCTGCCTTGTCCCAAGCCTGCTTGCCAAGGAACATGGTGCGGATCATGTTGCGTGGTTCGGGCCGTTGGATCAGCCGCGCAAAGACCGCCATTTCAGAGCGGATCGCCCCGTCCATGGGTTGCATCAGGCCCAGTTCGACACAGTCGAGGATCGCCAGCGGAGCCGGTTCGTGGCCAAGCATGCGGGCAATCTCGCGGGCGCGCACCTGGGCGATGTGCCCGGCGCTGGCGCTGTGCGGTAGGGGGCGGAAGCCGGGGCGGTCCCAGGGCTGGGTGCAATGTGCGGCATCGGAGAGCAGCCAGGCTTCGGCTGCGGCGACTTCTTCGCCTTCCTCGACCACGGCATGCACCAAGCCGGACTGCAGGGCCTCGTCGCCTTGTAGGTTGCGGCCGAGCAGCAGCACGTCGAGCCCGATTTCAAGCCCGACCAGTCGCGGCATACGCTGCGTTCCGCCAGCGCCGGGCAGCAGTCCGACAGCGCATTCCGGCAAGCCCAGCATGGCACGCTTGCTTGTGGTAACGACGCGGTAATGGCAGCCAAGCGCCAGCTCGCAGCCGCCGCCCAGCGCAACTCCGGCGATGGCGGCGGCCACCGGCTTGCCTGCTGTTTCGAGGCGGCGGATCGCGTGGCCCAGAGGGAAGAAATGATCGAAGGCCATGTCGAAGCGGGTAGCGGGCGGCGCGGCAACAATCATGTCATAGGCGGTGCCCAGCTCGGTGAGGTCCGCACCGGCGCAGAAGCCCGTTGGCTTGCCCGAACGAACGACCACGCCGCGCACGTCGCTGTCGCGCACCCAGTCGGCAACCGCACCAAGTTCGTGGATTGCCTTATTGGAGAAGACGTTCATCGAGCGGTCGGGGCAATCGAACACCAGATGGATCAGGCCATTGGCCTGCGCTTCGATCCTGAACTGGGTGAGCGGCGGCAGGACGCTCATCATTTCACGTATTTGTGAAAATCGGGCGTGCGCTTCTCATTGAAGGCGCGGACGCCTTCCTTGGATTCTTCGGTGTCATAGAACAGCTTCACCGCATTGAGCGCCATCATCGAAATGCCGCGGATGTTGTCGCTGTCGGCGTTGAACGAGCGCTTGGCGAGGGCGAGAGCGGTGGGCGAGCGCTCGCCGAGCATCTTGGTCCATTCGTTGACCGCATCGTCCAGTTCGGCAACGGGGACGACCTTGTTGACAAGGCCCATCTCGTAGGCCTGCTGCGCGGTATATTGCAAGTTGAGGAACCACATCTCTCGCGCCTTTTTGTCCCCGACATGGCGGGCGAGCAAAGCCGTGCCCCAGCCCGCATCGACCGAGCCGACCTTGGGGCCGACCTGGCCGAACTTGGCGGTATCGGCCGCGATGGTCAGGTCGCACAGCGTCGCGAAAACATTGCCGCCGCCGATGGCGAAGCCGTTGACCCGGGCGATCACCGGTTTGGGGATGTCGCGGATGATCGACTGAAATTCGTCGATCGGCAGGCCGACGATCCCGCGCCCGTCATATTGGCCCTCATGCGCGCTCTGGTCGCCGCCGGTGCAGAAGGCCTTGTCGCCCGCGCCGGTGAGCACGACGGAGGAAACGCCGCGATCGTCAGCCGCCAGCTTGAATCCGGCAATCAGGTCTTCGATGGTTTGCGCTCGGAAGGCGTTGTAGAGCTTGGGGCGATTGATGATGATCCAGGCGGCGCGGCCGCGGATCTCATACAGGATGTCTTCGAATTGCTGTGACATGTTTGATTCCTTGCAAATGCGGACGTTGACGCTGCGTTAGACCATGTTCATCCCGCCGGAGACCGAAATGGCCTGACCGGTAATGTAAGCGCCGTCGTCCGAGGCGAGCAGTGCGACAATCCCGGCGTAGTCTTCGGGCTCGCCCATGCGGCGCAGCGGAATACCACGCACCAGCGCTTCTTTCCACTTTTCCGCATCGGGGCCTTCGCCTGCGACTTCCGCCATCATCGGGGTGTTGGTCGGCCCTGGGCAGACGCAGTTGGCCAACACGTTCTTGCGTGCCAGTTCGCGGGCGATGGACTTGGTAAAGCTGATCAATCCGCCCTTGCACGCCGAATAGACCGCCTCCATCGCCGTGCCGACCTTCGCTGCGTCCGAAGCGATATTGATGATCCGCCCCCCGCCGTGCTGCACCATCCGGCCAGCAACAGCGAAATGGGTGTTGAGATTGCCCTTGAGGTTGATCGCGATCACCTTGTCCCAGAATTCGGGAGTGGTGGCGAGGAACGGCTGCGGCTTGTCCCACCCGGCGTTGTTGACCAGCACCCAAACCGGGCCAAGGTCGTTCTCGACTGCCTCGACTGCCGACTGAACCGCATCGAAATCGCTGACATCGACCTGCCAGGTCCGCACCGTGGCATCGCCGGCAAGCGCGGCCGTTTCATTGCCCGCGGCTGTGCTGAGATCGAAAATGGCGACCTTACATCCCTCTTCTGCCAGTCGCAGGACCAACGCCCTGCCGATACCCTGGCCGCCGCCCGTTACGATGGCGACTTTGCCTGTCAAACCCTTCATATGTTCCTCCTTGGATTGCGGCGCCAACTCAGAACTGCGCGCCCTGGTGTTCTGTATCGCTGCCGATCATGGCGTGCAGCTGGCCCTTGACTTTCAGCAGCACGGCGGCGGCACCCTCGAGTTCGTCTTCGGTCACTGTCGAAAGGATTTCCGTCTCGACGATATCGACATTTTTGCGGATCGTTGCGACCAGCTTCTTTCCTTCCGGCGTGAGGTGAACTCTGCGCGCCCGGGCATCGTGTTCGTCGGCACTCCGCTTGACGAAGCCGCCGCTTTCGATGCGATCGATCAGCCCGCCGATGGCGACCTTGGTGAGATCGAGGTCGGCCGCCAGCGCGGTCTGCGTCATGCCGTCCTGGCGTGAGAGGAAGGCCAGCACCCACCACTGCGACCTCGTGAGGCCTAGCGGCTTGAGCGCACGGTCGATGACAATGCGCCGCAGCCGCGAGACATCGTGGATGAGAAAGCCGAACCGCAGATTGGCGTCGAGATTTTCCTGTATGCGGGTTGCTTCGGAATGTGACAGTTCCGCATGATCGCCGGCCGCAAGTGCTATAGGGGTTGGCGAGATATACATCACTTGCTGCGGCTCAGCCTGCCCTTGAACATCTCACGCGCGATGATCGTCTTCATCACTTCGATAGAGCCGCCAGCAATCTTGATGATGCGTGCGTCGGCATAGGCGCGGGTGATCGGATACTCCCACATATAGCCCCAACCGCCAAACAGCTGCAGGCACTTGTCGGCCGCCTCGCAATGCAGTTCCGAGGTGGTCATCTTGACCATTGCCGCATCGACGGGATCAAGTTCGCCGCGCATGAACAGCTCGATGCAGCGATCGGTGAAGACCCGCGCCATGACGCTGCGGGCCTTGAGGTCGGCAAGCACGAACTGGGTGTTCTGGAAGTCGGCGATTGTGTGGCCGAAAGCCTTGCGTTCCGCGGTATAATCGACCGTCCATTCGATCATCGTTTCGATCACCGTCGCCGAGCGGACAGCCTGAGCCAGGCGCTCTTGCGGCAGCTTGGTCATCATCAGCTTGAAGCCCTCGCCCTCGCTGCCGAGCATGGCGGCGGCGGGCACCCGCAGATTGTCGAAGAACAGCTCTGATGTATCCTGCGCCTTCATGCCCAACTTGTCGAGGTTCTGGCCGCGCTTGAAACCGGGCAGGCTGCAATCGACCAGAAACAGTGTCACGCCCTTGGCCCCGGCCGCGCTGTCGGTCTTGGTTGCCAGCACCAGCACGTCGCACATCTGACCGTTGGAGATGAAAACCTTCTGGCCGTTGATGACGAAATCGTTGCCATCTCTTTCGGCGCGGGTGCGAATGGCCTTCAGGTCGCTGCCAGCATGGGGTTCGGTCATGCCGAGCGAGCCGATCGCCTCTCCCCTGACCATTTTCGGCAACCATTGCCGCTTCTGTTCTTCGCTGCCGAACGATAGGATGTAGGTTGCGACAAGGTCGGTATGGATCAGGAAGCCCGGACCGCTAGCGCCGACACGCCACAATTCCTCAAAGACCACTACGTCAAACAGATAATCGAGGCCCAGGCCGCCATATTCTTCGGGAACGGTGCAGCACAGCAGTCCGGCTTCGCCAGCCTTCAGCCACAGTGCGCGCGGGACGATGCCGTCCTTTTCCCATTGGGCGTGGAAGGGGACAATCTCCTTCTCGACGAAGCGGCGCACGGATTCGCGCCACATGTCATGCTCGGAGGTGAAAAGGGTGCGTTCGATCATCGCTGGGTCTTTTCCTTGGCAGTCGAAGCGGCAATCGCCTCGCGCGCCGCCTGCCACTGTTCGGGCGTGAGCTTGGACAGGTCGGCGAAGGTATTGGGTCCGGCGAGGTGCTGGCCACCATCGATAGCGATGGTCTGGCCGGTGAGGTAGTCGCAGGCGTCGGACTGCAGGAAGGTGACGAGGTTGATCAGTTCCGGCATCCGGCCGAACCGGCGCATCGGCACCGTTTCCGCGCTGGTCACTGAAGAAGTGGTATCGGGAATCGGATTGAGCTTTTCCCACGCGCTTTCGGTGGGGAAGGGGCCGGGCGCGGTGGCGTTGAGCCGGATGCCATAAGGGCCCCACTCGGCGGCGAGGCTCATCGTCATGGCATGGATCGCCGTTTTGGCCATCGCCGAAGGGACGACAAAAGCCGATCCCGTCCACACCCAGGTGACGAGGTTGGAAACCACCGATCCGGCAATGCCGTCACGGATCCAGCGCTTGCCGCAGGACAGCGTGGCGTGGAAGCTGCCGTCCATCACCGTGGAGGTAATCGCGCGGAAACCGCGCGCGGACAGATCCTTGGTCGGCGATATGAAATTGGCGGCGGCGTTGTTGACCAGGCCGGTCAGGGGCGCATCCTGCCAGATCGCCTCGATCATGGCGTCGACGGCGTCGGCATCGCGGATGTCGCAGGGATGGGCATGAACAGGTGAGCCGGTGAGGCGCGATATTTCTCCGGCCGTATCATCGAGCAGGCCCTGCCGCCGCCCGCAGATGTGGACCTTCGCCTTACGGCCAGACAAGCCATGCGCAATCTCGCGCCCGAGTCCGCCGCCCCCGCCGGTGACGAGAATGACTTTGCCCGCGAGCGCGTCGTCGCGAAAAACGTCCCGAGCCTGCATCTGCCATTCTCCCAACCCGACGCCAGCGCAGTAGCCGCTTGCCAATCATTAGTGAACCTGTTTACGAAAGACGGAGCCGCTGTCAACCGGTACGCTGCGAAACTTGGGCTTGGGGGAGGTTCTTCACAATGGGCTTGTTCGACAGAAAAGCGGTCTGATGACCAACCGTCAGGAAGTTGCTCAACGCCTGCGATCCCGCTTGCGCATTCCGGTCATGGCCGGGCCGATGTTCATCGCCTCGACCGCCGACCTGGTCATCGCGCAGTGCCAGGCCGGGATTATCGGCTCGATGCCTGCCCTGAATCCGCGCTCGACCGCTGCGCTCGATGAAGACATTGCGCGGATCGCCGCCAGCGTCGGCGACGTGCCCTATGCGATCAACCTGGTGGCCCATGCCAGCAACTCGCGGCTCGGGGCCGACCTTGAAGTGGTGCTGAAACACAAGGTGCCAATCGTTGTGCTGGCGCTCGCGGCCAATGGCGACCTGGTCAGGCAGTTGCAAAGCAACGGCAGCCTGGTGTTCCAGGACGTGATCAAGCATCGCCACGCGCAGAAATGCGCCGAACTCGGCATCGACGGGATCATCGCCGTCGGAGCCGGGGCGGGCGGGCATACCGGCGACCTCTCGCCATTTGCGCTGATGCAGGAAATCCGGGAGTGGTGGGACGGACTGCTGCTGCTTGCCGGCTGCATCGCCACGGGCAGATCGGTTCTGGCTGCCGAAGTGCTGGGCGCGGATCTTGCCTATGTCGGCTCGCCGTTCCTCGCCTCGAGCGAGGCCAATACGCAGGATGGTTTCAGGCGGATGATCGTCGACGGCAGTGCCGCCGATATTGTTACCACGAACTGCTTCACCGGGGTCGACGCCAATTTCCTGCGCCCCTCACTAATCGAGCACGGACTCGATCCGGCGGATCTCAAGCGGGCCGAAGGCAAGGGTATCAACATCGACGGCGGCGGCGACAATGCCAAGGCCTGGAAGGAAATCTGGAGCGCGGGCCAGGGAATTGGTGCGGTCAAACGCACCGAACCGGCGGGAGCCTATATTGACAGGCTGGCAAGCGAGTATGCCCAGGCGCGCGCGGCGATGGGAATGCCCCGGCATCTGTAAGGGGGGCGGAATCGTAACTACCAGCATAAGCATTCATCCTGACGTCCCTCCCTTGATCGCAGGAGGAATGAACAGCCGGTAGGCAGGCCGCAGCAATGCATTGGGAACCCAGCGACCGCGCTCTTCGCAGGCAACGCGGGCGCGCGGGTGGTCCATGAAGCCAGGGTAGGGCCACGGGAAACGGTAATGCCGCCGGTCAGTCCAATATTCGATGGCGATCAGGTGTTTGACACTCTTGTAGCCATAATGCGCTGGCGCGATCAGGCGCAGCATTGCACCGTGCTCGACGCCGAGCGGCTTTCCGTCCAGCCGGTCGGCAAGCATCACGTCTGGCGCCAGCAGGTCGTCAAGCGGCAGCGCGCAGCGATATCCGTCGCTGCCGCGCATCACCACAAAAGTGGCAGCCGCCTCTGGTGCAGCGAGCGGCAAGGCAAGTTGGTGATGGAAATCGGCAAAGCGGTAACCCGACCAGTTGAGATTGCGGACCGACCAAGTGGTTACGCAGTGGAAATCGCTGGTCTGTTCGTGGCGGGGCAGTTTGGCTAGCTGGTCCCATAATTCCACTGGGTTTGCCACGTCGCCGCGCACTGCAAGGACCGGCGGCAAGGTCTCGTCTATTCGCTTTTTGGCAAACCGCCCGAGTCCAAAGCGCCGAAACGCCGCCGCCTCGAATTGACCGGGTGGGAGTTGATCCGACCGGGGATGGATCATCCGACGCCGCGGTCGTTGCCGCGCCAATATGGCGCTCGCAATTCGACCTTGGAGACCTTGCCGCTTGGCACCAGCGGGAAGCTCTCCAGGAAGTCGACACTCTTGGGAACCTTGTAACCGGCCAGCTTCTCGCGGGCATGGGAAAGCAATGCGGCTTCATCGACCACGCTGCCGGCCTTGCGGACGACACATGCCTTCACCGCTTCGCCCCAGCGCGGGTCGGGCACCCCGATCACGGCCACGGCGGCAACTTCCGGATGCGTGGAAAGTGCATTTTCGACTTCTGCGGAGTAGATGTTTTCGCCGCCCGAGACGATCATGTCCTTCATCCGGTCGACGATGTAATAAAGCCCCTCGGCATCGCGGCGGGCGACATCGCCGGAGCGGTACCAGCCATGCTTGATGGCCTTGGCAGTGGTGTCGGGCTGGTTCCAGTATCCGGCGGTGATGGCAGGCGCGCGGATCAGCAATTCGCCCGGCTCGCCATCGGCGACATCGTTACCCTCGGTATCGACGATGCGGAATTCGATGAGCGGCAGCGGCCGGCCGCAGCTTTGCAGCCTGGCTTCGTCATTGAGATCGTGCTCGTCAGGGCGCAAGATGGAAAAAGCACCACTGGCTTCGGTCGCGCCGTAAAACTGCATGAATTTGCCCGGCATCATGGCGATGGCCCGCTTGATCAGGCCGAGCGAAATCGGCGATCCGGCATAGAGCGTGAGGCGCAGCGACGAGAAATCGGTGGAAGCCGCATTGGGATGATCGAGCAGCATCTGGATCATGGTCGGCGTGAGCGTCAGCAGCGTCGGCCGGTCATGCTCGATTGTGGCGAGGATGACCGCCGGATCGAATTGGCGCACGATCGAGATCGCAACGCCGTTGTAGAGGCACTGGAGGGCGATGCCGATGGATAGCAGATGGAAATTGGGCAGCGGGTTGATGAAGATATCGTCCTCGTCCCACTGGTAGGCAGGCTCGAGGTGCTCGCACAAGCGGATGCGGTTGAACCCGCCGTGGGTCAGCATCACGCCCTTGGGCAGGCCGGTGGTGCCCGACGTGTAGAGCTGGATGGCGACGTCTTCCTCGCTGATGAACAGG
>JANMCD010000222.1:0-3421 GCA_031360905.1 Novosphingobium sp. | reverse complement strand
CGACTACCGCAGCGGTAATTTCCTGTTCGACGAAGCGAAGGGCGAGATCACGGCCTGGCTCGATTGGGAGGGCGCGTCCTTCGGGGATCGCCATCAGGACCTGACTTACGCCGTCATGCCCTCGTTCGCCCATATCGCGGAGGATGGGGAGACGTTGCTGGGATCCGGCATGATGGCCGAGCACGACCTTTACGCCGCATACGAGAAAGCATCCGGCCTCGCAGTCGATCCGGTACGGATTACCTACTTCAACATCTACAACCGCTACCTGATCGCAATCCTGACGCTCGCCGCCTCGGCGCGGGCGTCGCGCAGCCGGGGAACGCACCAGGACGTCCTCGTCAACTTTGTTGTCGGGTTGGGTTATCCTTCGCTCGCGGACCTGAGCGATTATTATCTGGGGGTGGTCGCATGATCCGGGATTTCGACTCCCAGTTGCAGGTTGCCCTGCGCGCACTGGAAGAAGTCGTCGCCCCCGCGCTGGAGAGTGCGGAAAAGCATGTCGTTGAGCAATTGATGCTCGCAATCGCGACCATCGGCTTCGTCAAGACCCGCCTGCCCGAGGCACGCCGTTTTTACCGCATGGAATTGCGCAACTGCATCGATCTCGCCGCCGAGGCCGGGCGGATAGCTGGCGTAGCAGATGCATTGGCTGATCCGGTCGAGGCCGGTAACAGCGCCCTGGCAGACCCCGAGGCGGACATCGCCGAATTCGAGGCCGCCAGTCGCAACCTGCGCGACGCTGTCACCGCCTTGTCGCATGCCGCTGTTGGTCAGCCGCATCAGGCCACGCTTGATGCCGCCATCCTTGGCATGAGCGGCGTGCTGGTCGCCCAAAATCGGGTGTGGGGCGCGTCATTCGGTTTTGAAATTCAGCCGGAAAATCTGCCCAAGGCGGCTTGGTAGCAGTCCTCTTACGGAACCGACCGACCTATGATTACCGATGCAGACCTGCATTTTCACAACGCCGATTCGCCCGCATTCGACCATGCCGAAACGTTGTTTCTCATTTTCTCGGTGCCGGAAGCGCGGATCAGCGGTAACGCCTATGTTCTGTGCCGGCCCAATGCGGGCATCTGCCTATCTTCAATCTATGTCCATCAGGGCATCCACGCAAATGCCTGGACGGCCGACTATTCCGACGCGCCGATGCATGTGAAATGCCCCGACACGATGGCGGATTTCACCTTGTCCAACGGGCTGTCGGTCAAGGGCTCGAACGGCGCGCGCGATTATCGTTTCCGCTACGCAGGGACCGATGGGCTTTGCCGCTTCGACCTCGATTTCAAGGGGTTGATGGACCCGTTCGATCCGCTCGATCCGGCGCAAAATCCGATGCTGGAAGTTTTTGCAGGCGACCCCGAAGCCTCGACCGGTGCAGGTGACAGCTGGACCAAGGGGCATTATGACCTGGTCGGGCGGATCACCGGCGAACTGGAGCTATATGGCCAGCGGTTCGATGTATCCTGCGTCGATGGCCTCGACCGCAGCTGGGGTCCGCGCGCCGAATGGAATTCGGCTCCAGTCTCCTGGATGCATCTGACTTTCGGGGATGATCTGGCGTTTCACCTGGTAGTCACGCTCGATATTGTGAATGGGCAGCAGGTCTATACCACATTCCGGTTTGGCTATGCCGTCGTTGACGGCGAATGCTGCGCCGTGACGGCGGCAGAGGTTGAGGCCGAAAGCGTCGGCATGCTCGGAATGCACCGCATCGTGCGCATAACCGATGCCAAGGGGCGCCAGTGGGAAATGGTGGGTGCCGCCATTGCCGCCGCTCCGTGGCATACCGCCTATACCAGCTTCATCTCGTTCCAGAGCCTCTATCGCTGGACCATGGATAACCGCGTCGGCTTCAGCAATGTGACCGATGTCATCGGCGTCACCACTTTGTCCAACCGCTTGTCGCGGTTGGCGCGCACCTGAAAGGAACCTGGCCCATGCCCGAAATCACGGCTAATTTTGCAGCATTCCCCGATCGCCATGCCTTCAAGCACAAGCTGGCGCCCGATGGCCGGGAAGCGCTGGCCCATATGCTGATCTTTCCGGAAGAGCGCATCGCCGGGTTCATCTACCCCTCGCTCCATGCCAGCGGGCCGGGCAAGGCCCGTATCAAATTGTTCGGGCCCGGGCTGGAAACACCGGTCGAGGAAGAGTTTGAGGCTGAATACCCGGCCGACATGGATTTCGGGGACTGGAAAATGGGGCCACTCCACCTGGCCTTGCGCGAGCCGCATAAGCGTTTTGATCTTGCCTGGACAAGTGACCGCGTGCAGTTTGAAGGAAAGTATGAGGCGCTACACCCGCCTTATGCCTTCAGCTCACATCCGGATGGCATTCCGCCATATTACGGTGATGATCGCACCGAACAGCATGGGCGACTATCAGCCAGTGTTTGCATCGACGGCCGAAGCTTCAAGCATGAAGGCTTCCTGGTCTACGATCACAGCTGGGGGCCACGCGTCTGGGGTCTGAACCAGCATTACAAATGGGTGCATCTGATAACCGCGAACACATCGGTCCACTTTTTCGAGATGCAGTCCTTCGGCCGCGTGCATATCCGCGGATTTCTCTGGAAAGACGGCATCATGCGGCATCTCAAGGATGTCTCCTATGACATCGCCTATGATGAGACGATGTGGCAGAAGGAATTTGATGTGCGGGCGACCGACACCGATGGGCGGTGCGTCACGATCGAGTGCCGCACCTTTGCCAAAACGCAGTTGCGCTGGACACCCGGCGTCTACCTGAACGAAGCGGCCGTGACGCTGGAGATGGATGGTCAAACCGGTGTCGGCTGGGTCGAATTCTGCTGGAACCAGGATTATTTCGACTTCGCAAAACAGCATGTTGTGCGGTTCGGCGCATCCTGACTGTTTCGCTTTTGCGATTGGTTGTCAGGAACAGCCATCAGCGTCGTCCGACGCCGGGTGTGCCATACGCTTTAACTGTGCTGCTTATTGGATTAATTGATGCGATAAATCTGCTTGCCCACATAGCGCGGGGTACTTAGCTGTTGAATAGGGTGCTATCCGCCTGTGGCGTTGCGCGATGGCACAACCGAAGGCATCAAACGTCGGAATTGTAGATGAATCGGTATATGAATTACATTGACGGGGAGTGGGTTCCACCGGTCAGCGGACAGGAAATCGAGACCGAAAACCCCTATTCCCGCAAGCCGTGGGCGACAATCGCGCGGAGCGGCGCCGAGGATGTCGACCGCGCCGTGCAGGCAGCGTCCGCTGCTTTCGAAGAGGGGCCGTGGAGCAAGCTGAGCGCATCCGCGCGGGGCAAATTACTGTGGCGCATGGGCGATCTGATGGAGGCCAATGTCGACCGCCTTGCGCTACTGGAAACGAACGACAACGGCCGCACGCTCTCGGATATGCGCGGCATCGTGCTCTATCTCGCCGATTATTTC
>JANMCD010000216.1:0-2769 GCA_031360905.1 Novosphingobium sp. | reverse complement strand
TTTTTACCCCGCGTGGCACTCAACCGCCACGGATCGCGGGCAATTAAACAGGGATCCCCATGACCACTACCCCAGATATCTACATCGTCTCCGCCGTGCGCACCGCGATCGGCGATTTCGGCGGCTCGCTCAAGCCGTTCTTGCCTTCCGACCTTGGCGCGATGGTCATCAAGGAGGCGATAGCGCGGGCCGGCGTTGCTGCGGCCGACATCGAGCATGTTGTCATGGGCCAGGTCATGGTGACAGGCCCGAAGGATCAGTTTCTGGCGCGGGTCTGCGCCCTGAAGGCCGATATTCCGGTCTCAACCCCGGCGCTCACCGTCAACCGCCTATGCGGATCAGGTGTCGAGTCGATCGTTTCGTGTGCGCGGATGATGATGCTGGACGAAGCCTCGATCACAGTTGCCGGCGGGGCCGAGAGCATGACCAACGTGCCGTACCACGATCTCGAAGCCCGCTGGGGCAAGCGGTTGGGCAATTCCGTGCTGCTCGACGCGCTGGTTGAAGGCCTTCACGATCCGATCCTCGAAATCCACATGGCGATCACCGCCGAGAATATCGCCGTCCGCCATCAGGTTACCCGCCAGCAGCAGGATGAACTGGCGGTCGAAGGCCATCGCCGCGCCGCCCATGCCATTGCCGATGGCCGGTTTAAGGACCAGATTCTGCCTATCGATATCACGTCGCGCAAGGGTACGGTGGTGTTCGATACCGACGAGCATGTCCGAGCGGAAACCAGCATGGAGTCGGTTTCGGCCTTGATGCCGATGTTCAAGGAAGGCGGTACGGTGACTGCCGCCAACTCATCGGGCATCAACGACGGCGCTGCGGCTGTTGTCCTGGCCACCGGCGAGGAGGTTGTAAGGCGCGGGCTAAAGCCGATGGCGCGTATCCTCTCCTGGGGCCACGCCGCAGTGGAGCCCGAATATATGGGCATCGCCCCGGTCAAGGCTGTACCGATAGCGCTCAAACGCGCCGGGCTGACGCTTGACGATATGGATGTGATCGAAGCCAACGAGGCCTTCGCCGCCCAGGCGCTTGCCGTCGCCAAGGAACTCGGTTTCGACAGCGAGAAGCTTAATCCCAACGGCTCGGGAATTTCGTTGGGTCATCCGGTCGGCGCAACCGGCACGATCCTTACGGTCAAAGCTGCCTATGAGCTGAAGCGGATCGGCGGGCGCTATGCGCTGATCACCATGTGCATCGGCGGCGGGCAGGGCATCGCCATGGTCATCGAGAATGTGCAATAAATCCTCACCGGAACGGGGAGGATTGTGAGGAAGTGGCATGAGATTAGGCAGACTGAACCACATCGGCGTCGCCACGCCCGATCTGGACGCATCGATTGCCTACTACCGCGATGTCATGGGCGCGGCGGATATTACTGAACCGTTCGTACTGGAATCGCAGCAGGTGCGGGTATGCTTCGTCAACACGCCGGGCGAGAGGGGCACTCATGGCACCCAGATCGAGTTGCTCCAGCCGACCGCTGCGGACTCGGCCGTGGGCAAATGGCTCGAGAAGAACCCGATGGGCGGGCAGCACCATCTTTGCTACGAAGTGCCCGATATTCTGGCCGCCATGGCGTGGTTCGAAAGCCTCGGAAAGCGCGTGCTTGGCAAGCCGCGCGTCGGCGCGCATGGCACGCTGATGTTCTTCGTCCACCCCAAGGACATGGGCGGGCAGCTGACCGAAATCATGGAAACGCCAAAAGTAGCGGATTAGGCGCAAACCCTCTCCCCTCCAAAGGGGGATTGATATATCTTAAACATTTGACTTCACTTATCATTTTCCATACAAATGTCCTGCACATTGGCTACACACATACATGACTTCAATGACTTAGCCGATATTGCTGCACAGTTCCTGCACAGAAAGGTGGGGCGTATGGCATTTTTGGCTGATAAGGAAGAACTGAAGCCGGGGCTGTTGATCTTCCGGCGTTTGGACGTCGCGCACCGCAATTGGTATTGCCGGGTCAAGCTGCCCCACTCCGACCGTTACAAGACGATTTCACTCAAAACCTCCGACATTGGCGGCGCGGATGGTGTCCCCGGACGTGGTGTAGCTTGGGATTGAGGTGGTCACCGTGATTTCCGGATAGGTTTGGGTTGGAAGACTCGAACCTGACGGAAGGAACCACGATGACCGATCCGATGATGCACCTGCGTTCTCTGGTGGAACAGACCCCCGACGCTGATATTTTGCGCGACATGATCTCGTTTGCGGCCGAGCGGCTGATGGAGATGGAGGTCGGTAATCTGACCGGCGCTGGATACGGTGAGAAGTCAGCAAACCGGCTTGTCCAGCGCAACGGTCACCGCGAGCGAGACTGGCAGACCCGGGCCGGGAAGGTCGAGCTGCATATCCCGAAGCTGCGCAAGGGCAGCTACTTCCCCGGCTTTCTGGAGCCGCGCCGGATGGCCGAGAAGGCTCTCACTGCCGTCATTCAGGAAGCCTATATCCAGGGCATCTCGACGCGCTCGGCAAGGAGGACCGCGAGGGCCGCAAGCTTGTCGTATTACAGGTGCGCGGCAAGAAGAAGAGCCGCAACCTGGTCGCGGCCAGCAACGTCGGCGATTATTTTGAGCGGGTGCGTGCTATTTCGAAATCGAGCGAGCGGGATGACATCTACCGGCGCCGACCAGCTTCCTTCATTACAAGCTGCTCAATGGGCTGGAGGTGCGCTGCGTCAATCCACCGCGCGACTACCGTATCGATTATGTCGGAACCGACGATACCGAATTCCATCTCGATATTCGCGGCCTG
>JANMCD010000206.1:0-11519 GCA_031360905.1 Novosphingobium sp. | reverse complement strand
CGCCTTGGGTGGCCATTGCCCGGCGACGACGTCGGTAGTGGTCGCGGGAAACAGCGAGAAGTCGAAGAAGGCCCAGAACCAGCCCACAAAGAACATCACTTCGGAGGCGATGAACAGGATCATGCCATAGCGCAAATGCAGCTGCACGACGGGGGTGTGGAAGCCCTCATGCGCTTCGTTGATGACATTGGTCCACCACTGGAAGAACGTCAGCAGCACGCCGAATGCCCCCAGCAGCAGGACATATTTGCCCGCGGAGCCGAAGATGTCGCTGTGCATGGTCAGAACCCCGCCGCTGGTCAGCGTCAAGGCCGACACTGCGCCGAGGAGCGGCCAGATATCGGGTGGCAGAATATGGTAATCGTGGTTCTTGGTTCCGGACATGATCGTCTAGGTCCCTGTTTGCGATGTGCCGCGGCGTGGCCGCCTTGGAGTGAGAGGGTTGGCGTAGATGGTCGGAGGGCCTTAACCGGCTGTCCTGCCGGGGTCCAGAGGCTTCACGCCGTCGTCCGCAACCGGGTGAAAAGTATAGCTCAGCGTTATCTGCTCGACATCGGCGGTATCGGGATCGGTCATGATTTTCGGATCGACGTAATAGATCACCGGCATGCGTACATGCTGGCCCGGCTGCAAGGTCTGCTGGTTGAAGCAGAAGCACTGGATCTTGGTGAAATATTTCCCCGCTTGCTCGGGCGTGACGTTGAATGTGGCGGTGCCGGTCACGGCGCGGTCCGACAGGTTGCGTGCCTCGAAAAACGCCATGGCGCGCTGGCCGATGATGACGCTGGTGGTGGTACGCTCGGGCTTGAACTGCCACGGCATGCGCGCATCGACATTGCCGTCGAAGCGGATGGAGATACTGCTGCCGGCCGCCGCTTTGACCTGCCTCGCCTCGACCTCGCTCGCCCGCGCAGGGGTGCCGCCGAAGCCTGTCGCTTGGCAGAACAGGCGGTAGAGCGGCACCGAGGCATAGCCCAGCGCCAGCATCGCCAGCGCGAAGGCCAGCGCGATCGTTCCGACCCTGCGGTTGCGATCGTGCAGCGCAGCCGCCGGCATAGCTGTCATCCGATCCTCACGATCGAAATCGCATAGATCAGCACGACGAAGCCGGCGAGCAGCACGGCCATCACCAGATTGCGGGTGCGCTGGATGCGGCGGCGTTCGGACTCGGGGTCGGGAAGCTGGGTCATGCTTGCGTCCCCTGCACCACCAGCCAGCGGTCCGCAACCAGTGCCGCGAACAGGATGAAAAGATAGAGGATCGAATATTTGAACAGCTGGCGTTCCGGCTTCATCGGATCGGCCTCGCCCTGCCGGGTGCGCAGGCCGACGCGCAGCGCAAACACGACGAAGATGCTCGACAGCGCCGCCGCCGCCACGCCGTAGATCATGCCCGTCCCGCCGATCCACCACGGTAGCAGGCTGAGCGGCAGCAGCAGCACGGCGTAAGCCAGTATCTGGCGCCGCGTCGAGGTTTCGCCCGCGACCACTGGCATCATCGGGATGCCGACCTTGGCATATTCGGTCTGCACGAACAGCGCTAGTGCCCAGAAATGCGGCGGGGTCCAGAAGAAGATAATGGCGAATAGCAGCACCGGCATCGTCGTGATATCGCCGGTCGCCGCGACCCAGCCGATCAGCGGCGGAAACGCCCCGGCCCCGCCGCCGATGACGATGTTCTGCGGTGTGCGGGGTTTCAGCCAGATGGTGTATACCACTGCGTAATAAAGGATCGACAGCGCCAGGATTGCCGCCGGCAACACGCCAACCGCCAGGCCCATGAGCAGCACCGAGGCGACCGAAAGACCGACGCCAAAGTCGCGCGCCGAGGTGCGGTCCATCCGGCCGGCGGGTAGCGGACGGGCGCTCGTGCGCTTCATCCCGGCGTCGAGGTCTGCCTCCCACCACTGGTTGAGCGCCGCCGCGCCGCCCGCGCCCATGGCGATGCACAGGATCGCGGTGAAGCCGAGCACCGGGTGGATGCCCGTCGGTGCCGCCAGCATGCCGCACAGGCCGGTGAAGACGACCAGGCTCATCACCCGCGGTTTGGTCAAGGCGAAGAAATCGCGCCAGTCGGTGGGGAGAGGTGCTGCGGTTGCGCTCGTCATGTCAAAATCCCCTCCCGCATGGAGGGGGAATTTCTTCCTCAATGGTGGGCCTTGTCGTCGATCACCGGCAAGGTCTCGAACTGGTGGAAGGGCGGCGGGCTGGACAGCGTCCATTCGAGCGTGGTGGCGCCTTCGCCCCAGTAGTTGCCTTCCGCCTTCTTGCCGGCGATCAGAGCGTAGATGATGTTTACGAAGAACACCAACATGCCGATCGCCATGGTGGTGTAGCCTACTTCAGAGGAGATCTGGTTCCAATAGGAATAGGCCGGCGTGTAGTCGGGATAGCGGCGCGGCATGCCTTGCAGTCCGAGGAAGTGCTGGGGGAAGAAGATGATGTTCACCCCCACGAAGAACAGCCAGAAATGGACGTGGCTGAGCAGTTCCGAATGCCACCGCCCGCTCATTTTCGGGAACCAGTAGTAAAAGCCCGCGAACAGCGAGAACACCGCGCCCATCGACAACACATAGTGGAAATGCGCCACCACGTAATAGGTGTCGTGCAGCACATCGTCGACGCCGCCATTGGCCAGGACCACGCCGGTAACCCCGCCGACGGTGAACAGGAAGATGAAGCCGATCGCCCAGACCAGCGGCGACTTGAACTCGAGGCTGCCGCCCCACATCGTCGCGATCCAGGAGAAGATCTTGATGCCGGTCGGCACCGCGATGACCATGGTCGCTGCGGTGAAATACATCTTGGTCTCGACGTTCATGCCGGTGGTGTACATGTGGTGCGCCCAGACGATGAAGCCGACCACGCCGATCGCAACCATGGCGTAAGCCATGCCGAGATAGCCGAACACCGGCTTTTTCGAGAACGTCGACACCACCTGGCTGATCATGCCGAAACCAGGCAGGATCATGATGTAGACCTCGGGATGGCCGAAGAACCAGAACAGGTGCTGGTACAGCACCGGATCGCCGCCGCCGGCCTGGTCGAAGAAGGTCGTGCCGAAATTGCGGTCGGTGATCAGCATGGTAATCGCCGCAGCCAGCACCGGCAGCGCGAGCAGCAACAGGAATGCGGTGACCAGGATCGACCAGACGAACAGCGGCATCTTGTGCAGGGTCATGCCCGGCGCGCGCATGTTGAAGATGGTGGTGATAAAATTGATCGCACCCATGATCGACGCCGCACCGGCAAGATGCAGCGAGAAGATCGCGAAGTCGACCGCCGGACCCTGGCTGCCATAGGTGGAGAGCGGAGCATAGACCGTCCAGCCCGTACCCGCACCATTGCCAGCACCGCCCGGAACAAACGCCGAGATCATCAGCGAACAGAAGCCCGCAATCGTCAGCCAGAACGAGATATTGTTCATCCGCGGAAAGGCCATGTCGGGCGCGCCGATCATCAGCGGAACGAACCAGTTGCCGAAACCGCCGATCATCGCTGGCATGACCATGAAGAACACCATGATCAACCCGTGAGCCGTGATCAGCACGTTCCACAGGTGCAGCGTCTGGTCGAAGCTGGGATTGGCATTGCCAAAGAAGTGGGCGAAGGTGTCCAGCCACTGGATGCCGGGGTGCGCCAGCTCGATTCGCATCATGCCCGAGACCGTGCCGCCGATGATCCCGGCGAAAATCGCGAAGATCAGATAGAGCGTGCCGATGTCCTTGTGGTTCGTCGACATGAACCAGCGGGCGAAGAAGCCCGGCATGTGATGTTCGTCCTGCGCATGCCCATGCGCATCGCCATGGGCCTGGAAGGTTTCGGGGACGGTGGTAGCCATGATCTGCGAACCTTGTCTTTCGAATACGGGCTTAGGCGGCGGGAGCCGGAGGAGTGGCAGTGGCCGGGGTAGCGGGCGCGGATGCTGCGGGGTTTGCCGGCGTGGCAGCCGGGCTGACGCTCGCCGCCGGCTCGGGCCGGCCGTCGATCTTGCTGCCGGACTGCGACAGCACCCAGGCATTGAATTTGGCGCGCGGCAACGCCTCGACGACGATCGGCATATAACCGTGGCGGACACCGCACAGCTCGGAGCACTGACCGAAATAAACCCCCGGCCTTTCTATGAAGAGCACCTTCTCGTTGATCCGGCCAGGCACGCCATCGAGCTTGAACCATAGCGACGGCACGGCGAAGGCGTGGATCACGTCGGCGGCAGTGATCTGCATACGGATCGGCTCTCCGACAGGAACAACCATGCGATAATCGGCTGCCAGATGCTCGGGCCCGTCGTCATCGGTGCGGAAGCGGTCGCCCGGCTTGAGCGAAGGATCGCCCTGATCCTTGAGCATGTTCGAGACCACCTCGAAGCCGCCGTTGTCAGGATAGCTGTAGGTCCAAAACCACTGGTTGCCGGTCGCCTTGATCGTCAGCGCCTTGGCCGGCGCCGGTTTGAACTGCTGGGCCAGCAAATCCATCGAGGGGACCGCGATGGCCACCAGGATGAGTACCGGCACCAGCGTCCAGGCAATCTCAATGGCGGTATTGTGGCTGGTCTTGGAAGCCACCGGGTTCCTGCTCTTGCGGAAGCGGACGCCCGCATACAGCAGCAGCAGCAGGACAAAAACCGAGATGATCAGCGAGATCCACAGGAGCGGGCCGTCGTGCATCCAGCGCGCATAATGTCCCGTCGGCGAAAATTGCTGTTGCAGCCCATATCTGCCGTCGACCGGCATGCCGATGCCCGGCGTCGGCTTCATCGGCGTGTAACCGCCGGGCGCGACGACGAAACGCGCCGGGTCAGCGGCTGCCGGATTGGCGGCCGCCGTCTGCGCAGCCGCTATGGATGCCTGCACAGCCGGCGCGGGTGCGGCGACCGGTGCGGGGGTCGCAGCCGGCGTGGCGACGGGCGCGGCGGTTGCGCCCGCAGCAGCCGGACCAACCGGTGAGGTAACTGCCGGCGAAGCGGCCTGCCCCGGCTCGCCAGCCTGCGCCCACGCGGCTTGCGGTGCAGCGAGCAGCAGCACCGACAATCCCGCCGCCTTCATCCAAAGTCCCGCCGCGCGGGCCTGTTCGCCTGGTCCCATAATGCTGCGCTTTCCCCTTCCGGTGCCGGCGAGGGGAACTACCCCCTCTCGCTCCTTGGTCGTGTGGGGCAAAGCCCCGTCCGGCGCGGCCTATACGCGCGCTTGCGGGGCACCTCAAGCGCCTCTAGGGGATATTTTTGCCGGTCTGCACAAGCGCGTTGCCTTGGTGACCTTATTTCCCTCTGGAAGATGCCAAGCCATGCAGGATGACGAGATTCTTGCCGAGTTCCGTGCGAGTGAGGCTTTGCTTGAAGGCCACTTCCTGCTTTCATCCGGCCGCCACAGCGCGCATTACCTGCAATGCGCGCGTGTGCTGATGGATCCCGCGCGCGCCGCCAGGCTGGCCGAGGCACTCGCCCGCACACTGCCGCGCGAACTCCGCAAACGTATCGGCAAAGTCGTTTCGCCGGCAATGGGAGGGATCATTTTCGGCCATGAAATGGGCCGGGCACTTGGCGTCGAGGCAATGTTCGTCGAGCGCCCCGAGGGGGTTTTTGAACTGCGGCGCGGGTTCAGTATGAATCCCGGCGAGGAAGTTCTGCTGGTGGAGGATGTCATCACCACCGGTCTTTCCTCCCGGGAGGCGATAAAGGCGGTCGAGGCGGCGGGCGGCAAGGTGATCGCCGTTGCCGCGCTGGTCGATCGTACCGGCGGCGCGGCGGACCTTGGGCTGCCGTTTCATCCGCTGATCGCGATCAACTTCCCGACCTATGCTCCGAACGAGCTGCCGCGCGAACTCGCCGGAACCGCGGCGATCAAGCCCGGGAGCAGGGCGAAGCCGTGATTCCCGCCCGTCTCCGCCTTGGCGTCAACATCGACCACGTCGCGACGATCCGCAACGCCCGCGGCGGCGATCATCCCGATCCGGTCCGCGCCGCAGAAATCGTGGCAAACGCCGGCGGCGACGGCATCACCTGCCACCTGCGCGAGGACCGCCGCCACATCCGCGACGAGGATCTCGCCCGCATTCAGGCCGCGAGCACGCTGTCGCTCAACCTAGAAATGGCAGCGACCGATGAGATGCTCGAGATTGCCCTGCGCCATCGGCCCCACGCAGCCTGCATCGTGCCGGAGCGCCGCGAGGAGCGCACCACCGAGGGCGGGCTCGACGCCGCCGGCCAGCATAACCGCCTCGCTCCTTTTGTGGCGCGGCTCTCCGACGCCGGCATCCGCGTCAGCCTGTTCATTGCCCCCGAAGTCCGCCAGATCGAGGCGGCGATGCAGCTGCTCGCGCCGGTCGTGGAGTTCCACACCGGTGAATATGCCCATGCCTGCCATAAACCAATGGGGGGCGAAGAACGTGCGCTTCAACTGGCGAGGCTCACCGAAATGGCGGCGCTGGCGGCCAGGAACGGCATCGAAGCCCACGCCGGGCATGGGCTGACTTATCACAATGTCTCGGCCGTAGCGGCGATTCCGCATCTGGCGGAGCTCAACATCGGGCACTATCTGATCGGCGAAGCGATTTTCACCGGCCTGGAGGCAAGTATTGTGCGGATGCGCGAATTGATGGATGCGGCGCGGCCTTGGTCAGGCTCGGAGTAATTGCATGATCCTCGCAATTGGTTCCGACCTCTGCAACATCGAACGTATCCAGGCCTCGCTCGACCGTTTCGGTGAGCGCTTCGAGCGCCGCGTCTTCACCGAGGTGGAACGCGCCAAGGCTGCGCGCCGCCCGTTCACCAAAGCCGGCACCCTCGCCAAGCGATTCGCCGCCAAGGAAGCGTTTTCCAAGGCGGTCGGCACCGGCTTCAAGGCGGGCGTGTTCATGAAGGACATCGGCGTGGTCAACGCTCCGTCCGGCGCGCCTGCTCTGGCACTCACCGGCGGGGCAGCGGCGCGGCTTGCAGCGATCACCCCGCCGGGGCATGAGGCCATGGTGCACCTCACCCTCACCGACGATCAGCCCTGGGCGCAGGCCTTCATTGTCATCGAGGCCCGGCCCCTGTGACAGAGCTTTCCAACGACACGCAAATTCCCGCAGACGACACACGGCCGGACGACGGCGCGCCAGGCGAGGCCCCTGCCGATGACGCGGCGGCGCAAGCACCGGATGCCCGGAAAAAGAAAGTCGACTGGGCCGGGGAGTTGCGCGGGCTCGCGCTGATGCTGCTGGCGGTTCTGGCGTTTCACAGCTTCATCGCCAAGCCGTTCTATATTCCCTCGATCTCGATGATGCCCAATCTGCTGGTCGGCGACCGGCTGGTGGTAAGCAAATATCCCTATGGCTGGAACTGGTCATCCGTTTCCTTCCACCTGCTGCCGCGGGGAGACTGGCGGCTGCTGGGCAGCGTGCCGGAATATGGCGACATCGTCATCGTCGTACCGCGCAATCGCCGGGAGGATTTGATCAAGCGCGTTGTCGCGCTGCCCGGCGATCGCATTGCGGTGCTCAACGGCCAGATCGTGCTCAACGGCAAGCCCGTGCCGCAAGCGGTCGAGCCGCCGGTCGAATTGCCGGTCGATGCCAATCAGCCCTGCGACGGCGGCACCTTCCCCGGGTTTTTCGCCCGCAAACCCTCCGGAAAACTGGTCTGCGACATGCCGTTGCTACGCGAAACACTGCCCAATGGCGCAAGCTATATGGTCATCGATCACCAGAACCAACCGCTCGACAATTTCGCGGAAATCCGGATACCGGCGGGTCATGTCTTCTTGATGGGCGACAATCGCGACCATTCCGCCGACAGCCGGCTGCCTCTGGATATGAACGGCCTTGGCGGACCAATCCCGCTTAGCGACATTGGCGGCAGGGCGGAGTTTGTCACCTTCTCCTTCGACGGCAGCGAAAGCTGGAATCCGCTGAGTTGGTGGAGAGCCTTGCGCCCTGACCGCGCATGGCACACGTTGCGGCCCAGAATCGATGGGCCGCGAAGCACATCGAAGGGCCGGCAATAGATGGCGCTCGAACCGGTCCGGCGCAGACCTCCAAGGACGCCCCCGCCGGTCGCCGGGCCAACCGACATTTCCGATCCGCTGCTGCGGTATGAGGCCAAACGCGCCTTCGTCTGGCTGGGCATGGCGTCGCTGTTGGCGCTGGCGGTGTTGCTGGCACAGCCGCTGATGATCATCTTCGGCGGCATGGTGTTCGCCGCACTGATCGATGGCGGCGCGAGACTGCTGGGACGGGTGCTGCCCATTGGGCGCGGGTGGCGCGTGGCCATCGTGCTGCTGCTGACAGCGGCTTTCCTGGTTTGGGTGGCGGTGTTCGCCGGCAGCCAGATCACCGAGCAGGCAGCGGTACTTCCCGAGACGGTGCGGAGCCAGTCGCTGCGGGTCCTGGCGTGGCTACAGGCTCAGGGTTATGCGATTGATCCGCGGGCAGTAGATGGTCTGTTCGAAAAGGGACTAGGCGGGGTCGCAGGCGTAACCCGGGCACTGGGCGGAATTATCGGCGGCTTCACCACCGTCTTTCTGATTGTCGTCCTCGGCATCTACATCGCCGTCGAGCCGCGGCTCTACGGGCGCGGATTTGCCTGGATGCTGCCGGCCGACAAGCGTGAATATTTCAAGGGCACATCCGAAGCCATGGGCAGCGCAATGCGGCGGCTGCTCGCCGGACGCCTGGTCGGCATGGTCTTCGAAGGCGTCATGACCTGGGTGCTTCTTGCGATTTACAGTGTGCCGATGGCAGCGCTGCTCGGCTTGCTGACCGGTCTGCTGGCGTTCCTGCCGAATATCGGCGCGCCGATTTCCGGGCTGCTGATGGTCGCGGTGGGCTTTTCCGGCGGTACCAACATGGGGCTTTACTGCATCTTCGTCTATTTTCTGGTCCAGGCCGTCGACGGCTACCTTGTGGTGCCCTTGATCGCCAAGAAGGCTGTCGATCTCGCCCCCGCGCTGGTGCTCGGCGCGCAGCTGATCACCGGTGTGTTGTTCGGCATTCTTGGCCTGGCGCTCGCCGATCCGATGATCGCGATGATCAAGGTTTGGCTGGAGCGCGAAGCGGCCCGGCACGAGCCGACTGCACCGCACTGATCGATGGCGCGCAAATTCCTGTATCTCGTGGCGGCGCTAATCGTGCTGGTGCTTGGCGTGCTGCTGGCGCTGCAATTCTGGTCGAACGAGCTGACCCGGCTGGCGATAACGCCTACCGTCCCGTTTCAGTCGCAACCCGCCATCGCCCCCCATGCTTACGAGAGCCCCGCGATGTGGCTGTCCCGCCCGGACATCGGCGCGCAGGATCCCGCGCGCTGGCTTCCGGACGGCCTGACGCCTGAGACCAAGCCGCTCGCCGCCGCGGTGTTCTTCATCCACCCCACCAGCTACCTCGAACGGGCGCAGTGGAACGCTCCGCTTGACGATCCCCGATCGCAACAGGTGGCGCGAACCTTCGTGCGGGGGATGGCCAGCGCCTTCAACGCCAGCACCGAGATCTGGGCACCGCAATACCGCCAGGCGAGTTTCGGCGCGTTCCTCTCGGCGGACAAGCCACCGGCGCAGCAGGCGCTGGAGCTGGCCTATGGCGATCTGCTCCAGGCCTTCGACTATTTCCTCGCCGAGACCGCCGCCAACCGCCCGATCGTGCTGGTCGGACACAGCCAGGGCGCGTTTCACCTGCGGCGGCTGCTGCGCGAAAGAGTGGCCGGCAAGCCGCTCGCCCGGCGCATCGCCGCCGCCTATGTCGTCGGCTGGACCGTCTCGATCGATCACGATTTGCCGGCTATGGGCCTACCCGCCTGCGAGGAGCCCGACCAAGCAGGTTGCGTGCTGAGCTGGCTCAGCTTCGCCGAACCGGCCAACCCGAAATTATTCGCCGACGCCTATGCCCGCCAGACCGGGCTAGACGGCGTGAAGCTGGATAAAAGCCCGTTTCTGTGTTCCAACCCGCTGACCGGCGGCATCGGCGGCAGCGCGCCCGCCAGCGCCAATCTCGGCACGCTGGTTCCGGACGACGAGCTTGCAACCGCCACGTTGGTGCCCGCAATGGTCGCGGCGAGCTGCGGCGAGGACGGCTTCCTCAACATCGGTCCGCCGCCGAAGCTGGGCCGCTATGTGCTCCCGGGCAACAATTATCACGTCTACGACATTCCGCTGTTCTGGGCCAATATCCGCGCCGATATCGCGCGGCGGGTGGCGGCGTGGAAGCTCTGATCACCGCCAGCGCCGCTGATTTCCGCACCGCACTGCCGTCGGGTGGAGGCCTGCTCGGGATCGACCTCGGCACCCAAACGATCGGCACCGCCGTCTGCGACGCCGGATGGCGCTTCGCCACTCCCGGCAAGACGCTGCGGCGCGGCAAGTTTACAACCGACAAGGCGCTGTTGGCGGCGCTGATCGCCGAGCGCAGCCTGAAAGGCGTGGTCATCGGCCTGCCGTTGAACATGGACGGTAGCGCCGGCCCCCGCGCCCAATCGAGCCACGCCTATGCGGCCAACCTCGCCGCGCTGGGCCTGCCGATCCTGCTATGGGACGAACGCTGGTCCACCGCCGGTGCCGAACGCGGCCTCCTCGCCCAGGACATGAGCCGGGCAAAACGCGCCCAACGAATCGATTCGGCGGCAGCCGCCGTGATCCTGCAGGGCGCGATCGATGCGCTGGCGGGCGGGGTGGTTTGAACTGGCCGAAATAGCCAAATTCTGGATATCAGTTGAGCTCAGGCACCTCGTCAGGGCTCTGGCCGGGCTCGTCGGAATCGGGCGAGGGCGGTTCGGTTTCATCCGGATAGGGCTCGATCGGATCGTCGGGCAGTGGCGGGGTTTCCGGGGGAGACTGGGGCTCGATGTGGTCCGGGCTGATCGGGGGTTGGGTGGCCATGGGCATGTTCCTTCCTGCCGTGACAAGTGGGAGCGCGGCTGGCGGGGACAAGCCATCGGGGTTGCTGAATTTGCGCGGCGCGTCGGGTCGTATCGGAGCCGCGCCAAAGGGAGCGGTATCCCGCCGGATTCTACAACCGCACAATTGCGTCTCGCAGCACAAGGACCAGGCCAGCAACCTGAGGCGGTGCCTCGCCGGTTGCCAGCTTAGCGCGCGCCGCATCCGCTCTCGCCCGGTCGAGGATCGCTTCGGGAACGCCCGGTTCATGCGCAATCATATCCGCCGAGCCCAGCAGCCGCATCTGCCGCAGGGTGAGGTCGTCCGGGTCGGCGCTGGCAAGGCGGATTTCGACGACGCCGCCGGGCGAACGTTCCCCTGCCCCGGCCAGCCAGGCATCAACCTGCTCCGCGCTGGCCTCACGCAGCGGGTCGAGCGCCCCGCCCTCCCCCAGCGCCGCATCCAGTGCCTGGCGGCGGGCGCCGGAATCGGGCCAGCGCGAACGCAGCCGGTCGCGCGCCTGCGCCAGCGCCTGCGCCAGTGCTCCGAGGGAGCCCGGCAGCAGCGCTTCGAGCCGCAGCCGCAAAGCCTTGGCGAGCCCCGCCGAAGCCCCGCCAGTGCCGATTGCCAGCAGCACCGGCGAGCGGTCGAGAATGCTGGGAACGGTGAAGTCGCAAAGGTC